>JAISXP010000132.1 GCA_031270465.1 Tannerella sp.
CTCGTCTTGATCACCCGGTGGAATGTTCCCGGTACGACTTCCTGCACTTCCAGCCCGACGGCCTCGGCCTGCGCGACGGAAAAACGTATTTCGTCCGTATGCGCTTCGTCCCCGTCTTCTTCTTCGTGACTGCGGGCGGCATGATCGTGCCCGTCTTCATCTTCGTGACCGCAGGCGGCATGATCGTGCCCGTCGCCTTCAACATGTTCATGCGAATCTTCCGTCGCATGTGCGTGATCTTTTTCATTGTGGCAACCACCGGTAATCAGGGCTATTGCAATGAAAAAGCATATAATGATTTTTTTCATTTTTGTTGTGTTGTTAAATTAATAATGCATGTGCATTTTTGAAAACTCCCTTTTCCCGACGGATATAATCCGCCGGATTTGTTACGTGAGAGTTTGTAATTGGGGGTTGCGGGGGACATGGTACGCCCGATCAATAAAGACAGGATGCACGTCCTGTCTCTCTGCCGGAAGGTATCCCCTAAACAGTAAGGCAGGGAGGAGCGCGCAAACCGTTATCCCGGTTTGCATCGACTGAGCGATATAAACACACATACCTCCCTCCGTATCCCGAGGGATGGTCTGCACTTTCCGCTTCGTAGAGCAAAGCGACAGCCGCCAGGCAGGAGAGTGCAAAATAGAAGTGTGCATGTGAATTGTGGTCGTGATGACCGGATACGGCCTTGTATTTCGCCGTTCCGCTTTGATCGAACGAAAACAGACTGCTGTCTTCTACAAGGCATCTGTCACAGCCGAACGAGCCGGATGGATGATGATGTGAATGTTCGCCGGCATCGTTATGCCCGTTCTCGCAACATTCCGTCATAAAACAAACCGCCTCCCCATAATGGTGGTGATGGGGAAGACAGTGCATAACGGTCAGTGTGACAACAGCAAATGCAACGAATAATATGGAAAGACAGCGTTTCGGCATGTTTCTAATCAAAAGCAATTATAATTTTCCGCCGCAAAGGTAATACATAAAAAGGATATATCCAAATTTTGAAGCAAAAAAAATGCATTTTATACTGTGCACGGTACGATTTTGTGCATTGCATTTAGAGATTCAAAGATTCAAGAGTTTTCATTCACAAATTCATCCATCTCTTCCGCATGTTCTTCAAGGCTTTGCAGAAGTTTGAACTGAGCCTTGGAACGAACGAGGTTGTGTTCAGGATAATGTATTTTATAATATGTATCCCCGTTGATATAGTCGGTCAGGAAACGGACGGTTTGCATGTAGGTCAATAAACGTCCGCCGTAAGGTAACAGTTTAATTTCCAGTGGTGTGAGGAATTGTTTTGCCGTTTCCATGTAGCCGCGCGTGTAAGCCTTGAAGATGTCTATGTTCACGTGAACGTTGTCGAGATTTACATCGTCTTCCGCACCCGTATTGGCGCCCGTACGGATGAAATCGCCGATGTCGGACAGGACAAAGCCCGGCATAACCGTATCCAAATCAATAACGCACAGCGCATTGCCATCCTGTTCGTCGAACAGGATATTGTTGACTTTCGTGTCGCAGTGGTTTGTCCGTTTTTTCAGTTTCCCCTCGCGATACAGGTCTTCCTGGATGCACATCGCAGCGGCGCGTTTTTCGATGGCTTCGACCAGTTCCTCCACACTCTCCAAGCGTTCTGCGGGATTGGCTTTTACGGCATCACGAAACTGTTGCAGACGAAATTCCATGTTGTGAAAATTGGGAATGGTCTCGCCCAGCGTGCCTTCGGGAATGTCGGCGAGCATCAACTGGAAGTCGCCGAAAGCCTTTCCCGCTTCGAAGGCGAGTTTTTCGTTTACTTCGTCATAACTCCGGCTGCGCGGAATCATCAGGCATACGCGCCAATAGTTTTCGCCGTCGAAATAATACGGACGGCCGTCTGTGGCAGGGAGGAATGTAAGCGTCTTGCGGTCGATGTCCTGTGTGCCGTGCGCTTCCAGTTTCCTGCGGATGTGTGTAGTAACTGTCAAGATATTTTGCTGAAGCATTTCCACATTCGTAAAAATGGCATGGTTGATGCGCTGGAGAATGTATTTCGCTTCGCCCCTGTCTGTTGTCACCTTCAGAGTGTCGTTGATATGTCCGTTGCCGAACTCCTCAGCCTTTGCGGGTTTGTCCGATAACACGAACTTGCTGAGTATCTGCAGATAATTTTCGTTTTTCATTTGCTTTGTCAAGTGTTTTTTGATGTTTATAAAAAGTGTATATACAAAATACCGTCATTTTCCGATTCCCTGCCACGCGCGTTTTGCAGATAAAAAAAGGTCGCCCTGCGCGGGCAACCTTCGTTTTTTCGCAGGGGAAACGGATCATTTTCTGACCCTGTTTCCGTAACGGTTCATGAACTTGTCCACACGTCCTGCCGTATCGACCAGCTTGGCTTTGCCGGTGTAGAACGGATGCGATGTGTTGGATATTTCCAGTTTGACCAACGGATAGCTGACACCGTCGATGTCAATGGTTTCTCTCGTCTTGATAGTGGAACGTGAAATAAACACGTCTTCGTTCGACATGTCTTTGAACACAACCTGACGATAATTCTCGGGATGAATACCTTTTTTCATTGCTTTATATTTAATTATTACGATTCCTATTGAAATATTTTTTCTTACGGACTGCAAAGATACGCAGAAGCGTTTAAATGACAATGGAAAATCCGCTATTTTTTTATTGACGGCAACTTTATGTTTTTTTATTAGGCTATAATTTACGCATAATCGTTATCTTTGTACAGATTTTATAATACATAATAAATTCATAAGTAAAAATGGTAAGTTACAAAGAATTAGGACTGGTAAACACGAGAGAGATGTTTGCCAAGGCTATTAAGGGCGGATATGCTATTCCGGCTTTTAATTTCAACAACATGGAGCAGATGCAAGCTATCATTCAGTCTGCTGTAGAAACAAAATCGCCTGTGATTTTGCAAGTGTCAAGCGGTGCACGCAAGTATGCCAACCAAACCATCCTGCGCTACATGGCGGAAGGCGCGGTCGAATACGCAAAGGAATTGGGATGTCCGAATCCTCAGATTGTGTTGCATTTGGATCATGGAAATTCGTTCGAGCTTTGCAAAAGTTGTATTGATCTGGGATTCTCGTCCGTGATGATTGACGGTTCTCACCTTCCGTACGACGAAAATGTGGCGCTAACGAAACAGGTAGTCGAATATGCGCACCAGTTTGATGTGACGGTCGAAGGTGAACTGGGCGTGCTGGCCGGCGTGGAAGACGAAGTCTCAGCAGAACACCACACCTACACGCGCCCGGAAGAAGTAGTTGATTTTGTAACCAAAACAGGTTGCGATTCGTTGGCCATATCCATCGGGACATCTCACGGAGCAAACAAATTCAAGCCTGAACAATGTACGCGCAACGCCGAGGGCGTACTGGTACCCCCTCCGCTGGCTTTCGACATTCTGGAAGCTGTAGAAAAAGAACTGCCCGGATTCCCTATCGTATTGCACGGCGCATCGTCGGTACCGCAGGAAGAGATCGCTACCATCAACAAGTATGGCGGCGCACTGAAAGATGCCATCGGCATTCCCGAAGAACAATTGCGCAAGGCAGCCAAGTCGGCAGTATGCAAAATCAATATCGACTCGGACAGCCGCTTGGCAATGACTTCCGCCATTCGCAAAGTGTTTGCCGAATCGCCTGCGGAGTTTGATCCCCGCAAATATTTGGGACCGGCTCGCGAAAATGCAAAGAAAATCTATATACATAAGATAGTAAATGTATTAGGCTCGGATAACAAATTATAGTCCGAAAATATAAACGCAAAGAAAGCCATCAGTCCGCAGATGGTTTTCCTGCGTTTGTAAATCACATATATATTAATGTATAGGTTATGAAACAATTTTTCAAGATGCTGTTTGCATCGGTCATTGGTACTTTCGTCGGCATTTTTTGCATCACAGCCATGTTTGCAGTTGTATTGTATGCCGGTTTAAGTTCTACATCCAAAGTCAGTTACATTCCCGAAAAGCACGAAAATATTCTGAAAATATCAATGCGCGGAGTGATTGACGACTATACCGAAGAAAACCCGTTATCCATCCTGTTGGGCGACGAACCGGCACTGTCGCTAAAAGATATTCTGACGGCAGTCGACCGTGCGAAAACAAACGACCACATCAAGGGTATTTATCTGGATATCGGTATGTTTTCGACGGGGACGGCAACTCTGGATGCCATTCGCCGTGCACTGAAAGATTTCAGGGAAAGCGGGAAGTTTGTCGTAGCCTATGCCGACAACTATTCGCAGGGCGGATACTATCTTGCAGCGGTTGCAGACCATGTATATCTCAATCCGAGAGGCGTGTTAATCTTGCAGGGACTTTCGTCGGAAACCATGTTTTACAAGGGTTTGCTGCAAAAACTGGGGATTGAGATGGAAGTGTTCAAAGTCGGAACATACAAAAGCGCAGTCGAACCGTTCCTCTCTGACCGCCTGAGCGACGCCAACCGCGAACAAATCACCTCGTATATGGGAGGAATATGGGACAATGTAGTAAATGAGATTGCAGCCAGCCGTAACCTTATAGCCTCGGATATAAATCGCTATGCAGACGAAGGATTGTTTTTTGCCGATCCGTCCATAGCTGTGGAATGCGGCTTGATTGATTCCCTGGCATATCGCATTGGCGTTGAAACGCGCCTGAAAGAACTGTCGGGGCAAACTTCGTCAAAACTGAAGACGCTGAGTGTTTACGAAATGATAAAGGTTAAGGTGTCCAAACGCGAATACAGAAACAAGATCGCGGTGATTTATGCCGAAGGCGAAATCACAGGCTCGATAGATATGCCGTATCTCGTTGCACAAAAGAATATTACGGAAAGCCTTGCAGGCAAGTTGCGCGAACTTGAAAACAACGAGGAGGTACGAGCCGTCGTCATGCGCGTCAATTCGCCCGGAGGAGATGCGTTTGTCTCGGAACAAATATGGCAACAAGTAGAAAAGTTGAACCGAAAGAAGCCGGTTGTCGTTTCGATGGGCAGTGTAGCCGCTTCGGGCGGGTATTACATCGCATGTGCCGCCCGTAAAATCGTGGCCGAATCGAATACGCTGACAGGCTCGATAGGCATCTTCGGGATATATCCGAATATCAGCGGATTGTTGGGGAAGTTAGATTTGACCACCGATGTTGTGAAAACAAACAAATACGCCGATCTGGGCGAAATGTCCAGACCGATGACGAACGAAGAGCGGGCATTGATACAAGCCTATATTGAAAGAGGTTACGAGTTATTCCTCTCGCGTTGCGCCGAAGGACGCCACATGAGCAGGGATTCTGTAGACGCCATTGCGCAGGGGCGCGTCTGGACGGGTGAGCAGGCTCTGAATTTAGGTCTGGTCGACGAACTTGGCGGGATAGACTGCGCCATCAAACTTGCCGTCGAACTTGCCAACATATACAACTACACATTAATAGATGTATCGTTTTTGGAAAATTCCCTCAAAGATATATTGCAAAGACAGCTTGGAGGTGCGAAAATATCCGTGGCGAAAGACGTGATAGGCAGCGAAGAGTATGAATTTTTCAACTTGTTGCGACAAATAAAGACCTCGTATGGCGTCAAGGCGCGTATTCCGTACGATATGAAACCGCTATAATGAAAAAGCAGGAATTGTGAAATGGAGAAACAAAGCAGTTTTCGTTTCTTATTGTACCCATTCGCATTGCTGTACGGTATAGGTGTATGGATTCGTAATTTGCTGTTCGACGGTAATATACTTTCGTCGAAGCAGTTTTCCATCCCCGTAATATGTGTCGGAAATCTGGCCGCAGGAGGGACGGGTAAAACGCCCATGATCGAATACTTGATTCATCTGCTGAAGGACAAATACCGCATTGCGGTGCTCAGTCGCGGCTACAAGCGCAAATCGTCCGGTTATATCCTTGCAGACAGGGACAGTACGCCATGGCTTGTTGGCGACGAGTCTTATCAGATTAAAAGCCGGTATCCTGATGTGATGGTGGCGGTCGATGAGGATCGTTGTCGCGGTATCTGTAATCTGCTGAATATGAATGAAGATGTCCGTCCGCAGATTATCCTGCTCGACGATGCGTTTCAGCACCGTTACGTACAGCCTTCGTTTTCCATCCTGATGACAGACTATAACCGGCTGTATTACAGAGACAAACTGCTTCCGGCAGGGCGTTTGCGCGAATCGGCGGGCAACGTGAGGCGCACAAACATTGTGGTAGTAAGCAAGTGTATCGAATCGTTGAAGCCGATAGAGCGCTGTATCATCGAAAAAGAAATGAAACTGAAGACTTATCAGAGGCTGTTTTTCTCCACCATTTCCTATCAGCCGTTAGAAGGCGTTTTTCCTGACAGGTGCGGTACTCTGAAACTCGAACACATCCGTAAAGACGACGAAATTCTGCTACTGACCGGCATAGCCAATCCCAAACCGCTGATAGAGAAAATGATAGCATATTCGGATAAGGTGAAGGCCATCTCTTTTCCCGATCATCACGACTATACGGGAAAAGACATCCGTAAAATCCGTACGGAACTGTCGCACATGAAATCGGATAAACCATTGATTATATGCACGGAAAAAGATGCCGTCCGGTTACGTTCAAACCCGCATGTCCCGGATGAGTGGAAAACGCATCTGTATGCCGTCCCCATCAGGATGGAATTTTTGTCCGGCACCGACAGGCAATTTGACGAGCAAATCCTGCGTCATATTCATCTTATCGAAACAAGCAAAATTTTACAACAATAAACCATGCAGCGGACAGAGATTGCGACATTAGGAGAATTTGGCCTTATCCGCCACTTGACGGAAAAAATCACGCTGGTCAATCCCGCCAGCCTGAAAGGAGCCGGCGACGATGCGGCAGTGCTCGAATATAAAGACAGACAAGTACTTGTCACTACCGACCTGTTACTGGAAGGAATTCATTTCGACTTGACTTACGTGCCGCTCAGACATTTAGGTTACAAGGCAGCCGTTGTCAATTTTTCCGATATTTATGCCATGAACGGACAACCGAAGCAGATTACCGTTTCGATTGGTGTGTCCAAACGGTTCTGTGTGGAAGATCTGGAGGCGTTTTATGCGGGACTGCTGCTTGCCTGCGAGGTGTATGGTGTGGATTTGGTGGGCGGCGATACATCCCCGTCACGAACGGGGTTTATGGTGAGCATCACCTGCATCGGCGAAGGCGAGAAAGATAAAATCACTTACCGCAACGGGGCGAAAGTGAATGATTTGATATGTGTGTCGGGCGATTTGGGCGCCGCCTATATGGGCTTGCAACTGTTGGAACGCGAAAAGAATATTTTCAGAGGGGAGAAAGATTTTACGCCTGATTTTGAAGGGAAAGAGTACCTGCTGGAACGTCAGCTCAAACCGGAGGCGCGTAAAGACATCGTCGAGATGCTTGCCGGCAGCGGAATTGTCCCGACGGCCATGATCGACGTTTCGGACGGACTTTCGTCCGAACTGCTTCACATTGCACAGCAAAGCCGCGTGGGATGCCGCATCTACGAAGACCGTATCCCGATTGATTACCAGACAGCCCTGATGGCGGAACAGTTCAACATGAATCTGATAACGGCAGCTCTGAACGGCGGCGAAGATTATGAATTGCTTTTCACTGTGCCGCTTATATGTCACGACGTGGTAGACAATATGAAGGGTATCAAAGTGATAGGACATGTCACCGAAGCTGCGGAGGGCAACTGTCTCGTAGGGCGCGACGGCGGCGAAGTTGCATTGCAGGCACAGGGATGGAATCCTCTTGCAGAAGAATAATATCAGAAAATTGTATTTTTTGTTTGGTAATACCAAAATTAGTCCTAACTTTGCACCCGTAAAAAATGAAACAGGACGGCTCCGTGGCTCAACTGAATAGAGCATCTGACTACGGATCAGAAGGTTACAGGTTTGAATCCTGTCGGAGTCACAGACATTTTGTAAGTGAATGAGGTTGATACAGTTTGCTGTTCGGCCTCATTCATTTTGTTTTAGGCGAACGCTCCCGGTTTCGCCACTTAACCTTAATTGGTTTACAGGGTCTGCTCTTCGCGGGTGATGTTGCCGGAGGTATCGATAAGGAAACTAATTTTTCATCCCGTATTTCGCTGCTGACATTAATCCTGTTTATTCTGTATGGTTTTGCCCCGTTTTTTGTATCTCTGTTTTGCGATGAAATCAAATTTCTTTTACAGCGATATTTGGCAATTCCAGACCGAATCCTTTCTTTTTATCCTCTCTTTTAAGCAGAAAGGCCACAAATGCCGCTGCCACGCCGAAGCCGGCAAAAATAATCATCGGCAGCGTATAATCGTAAGGAACATCGGGATTTCCAGTCATGCAATACTTGGCAAGCACCCATCCTATCAGCGTGGGTACACCTGCGAGTCCGAAATTCTGCACCCAGAAGATGGTCGCATACGCAGAACCCAGCTGATTCTGGGGAATGATTTTAGGGACGGAAGGCCACATGGCCGACGGCACAAGCGAGAATGCTATTCCCAGAATGAACATCACGATGGCGGCAAACCACCAGACATTCAGTATAGGCAGGGCAAAAAACACGTGTACGATGATGATCAGGAACGAACCGAGATACATGATACTCGCCCCCTTGCCCTTTCTATCGTAGATACCTCCGAATATCGGTGTCAATATGATAGCTCCCAGCGAAATGAGCGACGGCACATTGCCTGCCCAGTCTTCTGATATTCCATACTTGTTAATCATCAGCGACGTGGCGTATTTCAGAAACGGAAAGATGGCCGAATAGAAAAGCAAGCACAGGATGGCAATCAACCAGAACCCTTTTATCCTGACCATCAGCCAAATGTCTTGCAGCCGAAATGCTTCTTCGGGTACGGCGTCTGTTTCTTTGATTGACTCGTCCAGCCTGCGGTCCATCACGCAGAATACGATAAAAGAAATCAACCCGATACACAGAATAGCCAGTCCGAACAGCACGGGAGCGGATATTTCGTTGAAATTTTTTGCCAGAGGCACGGACAACGAAAACGCCAGCGACGTACCGATGCGCGCCGTTGCGACTTGCAGCCCCATTGCGAGGGCAATCTCTTTGCCTTTAAACCAGCGGGCAATGATTTTGGTGACGGTGATTCCCGCTATTTCGACGCCGACGCCGAACGTGGCGAATCCCGCACATGCCAGCAGTACCTGCATCCGCACGCCGAGCACGAACCCTTCGAGCGAAAAGAACGGTGAGATTGCATAATATTTGATAGCGCACCCAACTATCATCAGGGCGCATGCCAGCTTTCCCGTGAAGCGCATGCCTTTTTTGTCGAGTATCACTCCACCGATAACCAGCATGAACAGAAAGACGTTAAACCATCCGTACGCCCCTGAGAACAAACCGTATTCCGTCCCGCTCCATCCAAAATTCTCTTCGAGCATGGTTTGCAGCGGCGCCATCACGTCCGTGATAAAGTAGCCGCACATCATCGTAACAGAGACGATTCCCAATACGCTCCAGCGAGCTACCGGACTGTCGTTAAGTTTTTTGCGTATGGTTTCCGTCATACAGGGAATTTTATATATTCATAAACAAGGGTATCGCATCTGCGACAACGAAGGTGCTTCCTCCGATAAAGATCATGTCGTTCGGCTGCGAATCTTTCAAGGCCGCCAATACGGCATTCGTCACCTTGTCAAACACTTGTCCTTTGAGGCCGCACTGTTCTGCCGCCGCTGCAAAATCTGCTGCCGGAAGAGCGCGTTCGACGGATGCCTGCGTGAAATAGTAGGAGGCGTCGGCCGGCATCAGCGACAGAACATCGCTGATTTTTTTATCATTAACCATACCCACCACCATTCGCAATGTCGAATGTGTTTTCGCACATTTCTGCAACTGAGACCCAAGGTATTCCCATGCTCCCGCATTGTGGCCTATATCGCATATTATCAAAGGATTGTTTCTTAGCGTTTGCCATCTGCCCATCAATCCGGTCGATTGGGCTGCCGTCTCAAAGCCTTTTTCCACTGCTTTCGACGGAATTTTGAAACGCATGTCCCGGAGCAATTTCAGCGCCGAAAGTACGGTCTGTGCATTTTTTTCCTGGAACATTCCGGGCATGTCGTTTTCCAGTGTGCCGTAGTCCTGCGAATAGAAACGCCATAATCCGTTGTCCAGTTGTTCGGAAGCGGACAGTACCTGCATCTCTTCGGCGAAAAACAGCGGTGCGTGCACCGTTTTTGCCTTGTCTGTAAACACATGGCGCACTTCCCTGTTTTTTACTTCGCCTATCAGCACGGGAACATTGGGCTTGATAATGCCTGCCTTTTCGAACGCTATCTGACTCAGGCTTTCTCCCAGATACTGCGTATGGTCGATGCTGATATTCGTGATGATGCTGAGGATGGGATTGACGATGTTCGTACTGTCTAACCGGCCGCCCAATCCCGTTTCGATGATGGCAACGTCGATCTTCCTGTAGCGGAAAAATTCAAAGGCCATACTTGTAATCAATTCGAAGAACGACGGATTGAAAGGTTTAATGGACGGATAATATCTTTTGATGAAATCGGAAACGTACCGTTTCGGTATTGTTTTCCCGTTGACGCGGATACGTTCGCACACGTCGACTACGTGGGGCGAAGTATACAGTCCGACCTTGCATCGGGCTTCGGTCAGGATGTTTGCAAGTAAATGCGACACCGAACCCTTGCCATTGGTGCCTGCTATGTGGATGATTTTGTAATCCTTATGCGGATTACCGGTGATATTATCCAACAGGATGCTGCGACTTGGCCCCGGTTTGTATGCAACTCCCCCTGCTTTATGAAATGCAGGCGTTGCGGAGTACAAAAAGTTTAATGTCTTTTCGTATGTCATAATGCGCCGTAAAAATAGACATTATATTTTTTTTCATGAAAAAAATATTCCATAAATTATTCTAAAAAATATATTTATGTATGATAACTGTTGATTAATCAGATTATAATTCAGTGCTTTGGATGCATTGTATCGCAACGTTCCGATTGCGCCGAATGAAAACAGCTCCGGCCTCTTAAACTTCGTTATGCTTTTAGTACGTTCACGGGGTTGAATTTCGAACATACGCTGCTCGAATGAAAAAGAAACCGTATCTTTGCCACGTGCAAAACAGAAACGAACGCTTTTTGAATCTTGAATTGATATGTTGAGTAAAACGCGTGGCATTGTCCTGCATTCCATTCCATACAACGACAAGTATGGCATCATCCATATTTATACGGAGGCATTTGGCCGGACGTCTTACATGGTTGCGCGCCGCCGCGGACGGAAAACCGGCATTGCGCAGGCGCTTTTCATGCCGCTGTCGGTGATAGAAATGGAGGTCGAACACCTGAATACGCGCGACATACAGCGCATTCGCGAGGCGAAGATCTGCTGTCCGCTGCACGATATTTTCACGCATCCCGTCAAAAACTGCATCGCCCTGTTTCTGTCCGAGGTGCTTTACCGCGCGGTACGTACACACGAGGCTGATCCACAGCTGTTTAATTATCTGCGCGATTCCATTTGCTGGCTGGAGATGGCGGAGCAGGGCATCGCCAATTTTCATCTTGTTTTCCTGATGCATCTTGTCCGCTACCTCGGCGTATATCCGAATGTGGAATCGTATAGCCCGGACAGTTTTTTCGACCTGCTGAACGGCGCCTTTTCGGACAGTCCGCCCGGACACAGGCATTATCTCGACCGCAACGAAAGCATCATTTTTTCACGCCTGCTGCGGATGAACTACGCCAACATGGGATTGTATGCATTCTCGCGCGGGGAACGGTACAGCATCATCCGCCGCATACTGGAATATTACAGTCTGCACCTGTCGGATTTTCCGGAGATCAGGTCGTTAGGTGTCATGCAAAGTCTGTTTGAGTGAGACGAGGTTCATTTTCGCCGCCTTTTCGTGCATGTAGCGCACGGCGGCATCGTAGTCGTTGGGGATGATGCCGTCGAGGATGGCGTTTTTGATGGCTTCCTTCAGGACGCCGACTTGACGCGAGGGAGGCAGTCCGAATGTAGCCATTATTTCTTCGCCCGAGACGGGAGGCTGGAAGTTGCGAATGCGGTCTTTCTCTTCGATTTGCACCAGTTTTTCGCGTACCAGTTGAAAGTTGTGCAGGAAACGGCGTACCTTTTCGGGATTTTTGCTGGTGATGTCTGCTTCACACAGTTTTATCAGATCGTCGATGTCGTCGCCGGCATCGAAGAGAAGGCGGCGTACGGCCGAGTCCGTCACGTCTTCGTCCACCAGTGCAATCGGGCGCATGTGCAGGTTGACCATCTTTTGGACGTATTTCATTTTCTCGTTCATCGGCATCTTCATGCGGCGGAAAATGTCAGGAATCATTTTGACGCCGACGATGTTGTGGTTGTGAAAAGTCCATCCCTGCCGGTAGTCGAACCGTTTGGTGAGAGGTTTGGCGATGTCGTGCAGGAGGGCGCTCCAGCGCAGCCACAGGTTGTCGGTTGTCCGGCTCAGGCGGTCAAGCACCATCAGTGTATGTGCAAAATTGTCCTTGTGCCCGATGCCCTCTTTCGTTTCGGCGCCCTTGAGAGCAGGCAGTTCGGGAAAAATCAGTTCGAGCAGTCCGCAGGCATCGAGCAGTTCGAACCCGGTTGAGGGTTTGGGCGACAGGATGATTTTGTTCAGTTCGTCCGTGATGCGTTCTTCCGAGATGATGCGGATTCGTTCTCTGTTGCGCACGATGGCGTCGAACGTATCGGGGTCGATGAAAAAGCCCAGTTGCGAGGCGAAGCGTATGGCTCGCATCATGCGCAGCGGGTCGTCGTCGAAGGTCGTATCGGGGTCGCACGGTGTGACGATGCGCAGCCGTTCCAGGTCGCCCAGCCCGTCGAAAGGGTCGACGAGTTCGCCCCTCCTGTCTCTGTTCAGACACAGCGCCAGCGCATTGATGGTGAAATCGCGGCGGTTCTGGTCGTCTTCAATCGTGCCGTCTTCCACAATAGGCTTGCGGCTGTCGCGACTGTACGATTCCCGGCGTGCGCCCACAAACTCCAGTTCCGTGTCCTTCCATTTCACCTGCGCCGTCCCAAAGTTCCTGAATATCGACAGGTGTGCACTCCTGCCCAATTTTTTTGCGACGGCCTGTGCCAGTTCGATACCGCTGCCGACAGTCACGATGTCAATGTCTTTCGACGGCCGGTTCAGGAAAATATCGCGCACAAAACCACCTGTCACATACGTCTCAAGGTGGTTTTTATCGGCTACCTCCGTGATGGCACGAAATACGGGAGTATCCAGATAGCCGGCTATTTCTTCTTCACTGCAATACATTTTCAGATTCAGATTGTCTGTTTATTGAGGCCGCAAAGATACATGAAATTTATCAATTGGACACAGACGAATAAAAGTGTTGTGCAAAATTCATAAAACAAAATCATCTTTTTGCTGCTCTCGGAAGGCAAATAGAATACAATCGCAAAGATAAATCTAAAATATCTGTCTTTTTGCATTGTCTATTCCGAAATAGTTTGCATATCATCTGCAATTGATTATAAATTGATTTCATTTCTCAAAATCTACACGAAAAAGTTAACCCACATTGCAGCCTGTTACGTCACAAATTTCCTAAAATCAGCAACATCCATTTTTTCAAATTCCGATTTGTGTACTACAGATTTTCGTTTGGAGTAGGGACGCGATTTGTAGTGCAGGCGGTCGTAAATTTCCCGGACTTTCAGTGTTGGGTCGGAGGTTCGGATGCTGACGATGACCTCATCGTAACGGTTTTGAGAAACGGTCGTAATCGCCTTTTGCGTGTTCATAATCCGCACGTTTCACGCCATTGAAAGTTCGTAGCGTGCTGTTTGAGCTGGTAGCGAACCGTGTTCACTACCCAATATGCGAGTACTCCCAAGTGCAGGTGCGCCATTGTCGATTCGTCT
>JAISXP010000009.1 GCA_031270465.1 Tannerella sp.
CCCTCACGGTCATATACTTTCACTTTCCAGTAATAACGTGTAAACGAACGAAGACGTTTCCCGTTATACGGAATGTTAAAACATTGTCGGGAAACAATTTTTCCGCTTTTCCAGACGAGGTTTTTGCCCTGTTCCAAATCGTTTTCCGACAGGGCAACAACCAGTTCATAAGCCGTTTGATACTGATTTCGTTCACCGGACGACAGTTTCCATCCGAGAACAGGTTGAGCAATATCAATTCCAAGCGGATTGGTCTGATATTCACAGGTCAATCCGTAAGGCTCCGCCGAATAAACGACAGTGGAAATAAGCATAAACGCCAAAACGCTAATAAATAAATTCTTCATATTGTTAATCTTTCTCTTTTTCTTTCCAAATTCAGCATGTTACTGCAATGGCACAAAGATACGATTATTTTTTTTGCACAACGCAAAAAACGGTTTTACGGGGAGTAATTCAGATTGTCGTACAAGCCTCCTGTTCGGGCGAGATGCAGCCATTATCTCCATCCGATTTTGACAAATAAAGAGAGCGAATTCGAAAATAACTTTAAAAACGACTTCCGAAATAATAAAAGAACTCAAATAAACAGTCGACTATGTATAAACGTCGTGCACACATTAATTATATTGACTATTTTTGTCAGCAGCAATCATGCTTGAAAAGCAAATAAACGTATGAAGAAGTTAGAAAAAATAGTAGCTGAAAAATTATTGAAAATCAAGGCGGTAAAGTTACAGCCAGCAAATCCGTTCACATGGGCTTCCGGCTGGAAATCACCTATTTACTGCGACAACAGAAAGACGCTGTCTTATCCGGCGACGCGCACCTTTATCAAACTGGAACTTGCGCGTATCATTACGGAGAAATATGAAGACGCCAACGCCATCGCCGGTGTCGCAACGGGAGCCATCGCGCAAGGTGCTCTGGTGGCCGACATGCTGGGGTTGCCGTTCGTATATATCCGCTCGGAACCTAAAGACCACGGACTGGAAAACCTGATTGAAGGCGAACTGAAGCCCGGCTCCAGGGTCGTCATCATCGAAGACCTTGTTTCGACGGGAGGCAGCAGCCTGAAAGCCGTTAAAGCCGTACGCAATTTCGGCTGCGATGTAGTGGGTATGGTAGCCATCTTTACACACGGATTTCCTGTCGCCGAGCGGCGGTTCAAGGCGGCCAACGTGCAGCTGACCACACTGTCGAACTACGACGTCGTCATTGAGGAGGCTCTCAGAACCAATTATATCGACGAATCCGAAGTGGCCATTCTGCAGGAATGGAGAAAAGATCCGGAAAACTGGGACCCCGACAAATCCTTGTGAAATATGACAGAATTTACAAGCGACATCAAGACCATTCCGTACAGCGACGAACGCATCTTCGCCATGCTTTCGGACCTGAACAATCTGGAACGTGTAAAAGACCGCGTCCCAAATGACAAGATCAAGGATTTCACATTCGACCGCGACAGTTGCTCAATGGAAATAAATCCTGTCGGCAAGGTCGTATTCACGGTAATCAGCCGCGAGCCGAACAAGACGGTGAAGTTCGAGGCGAGTAATTTGCCCGTCCCGCTGAATTTGTGGATTCAGTTGAAACCTGCAGGCGCTGAGGTCACGAAGATGAAAATGACCGTTCGCACAGATGTCAATCCCTTCCTGAAACCGATGATTTCAAAACCCCTTCAGGATGCTTTGGACAAAATATCCGACATAATCGCTTCCTTACCCTACGACGAACAGGTATGACGCGGACACTTTGGGGAAAAAGCTCAGGAATAGACGAACAGGTAGAACGTTTCACGGTCGGGAAAGATCGAGAAATGGATATTTACCTGGCTAAATATGACGTGCTTGGTTCAATGGCGCACATCACAATGCTCGAATCGGTCGGACTGCTTGCACACGACGAATGGCGGGCGCTGATGTCTGCGCTGAAAGACATTTTCAGGCTTGCGGACTCGGACGGATTCGTCATCGAAGAAGGTGTCGAAGACGTACATTCGCAGGTAGAACTGATGTTGACGCGCCGGCTTGGCGACACGGGAAAGAAAATCCATAGCGGACGTTCGCGCAACGACCAGGTACTGCTCGATCTGAAACTCTTCACGCGGGCGCAGATACAGGATATCGTCGCCCTGACGTCGGTACTGTTCGACACGCTCGTCGCGCAGAGCAACCGTTACAGGACGGCACTCATGCCCGGATATACGCACCTGCAGATAGCCATGCCCTCGTCTTTCGGTCTGTGGTTCGGCGCGTACGCGGAAAGTCTGGCAGACGACATGCTGCCGATGCTGGCCGCCTACAGGATTTGCAACCGCAACCCGCTCGGCTCGGCTGCCGGCTACGGCTCGTCGTTCCCCCTCAACCGTACGCTGACAACCGAACTGCTGGGCTTCGATTCGCTAAACTATAATGCAGTATACGCACAGATGGGACGTGGCAAGATGGAACGCACGGTAGCCTCCGCCCTGGCAGGCATTGCGGCCACGCTTTCCAGGCTCGCGATGGATGCATGTCTGTTCAACAGCCAGAACTTCGGCTTCATCAGCCTGCCCGACCGGTATACGACCGGCTCGAGCATCATGCCGCACAAGAAGAATCCCGACGTGTTCGAACTGACACGCGCCAAATGCAACAGAATACAGTCGCTCGCACAGCAAATCACGCTTATAACCAACAATCTGCCGTCGGGCTATTTCCGGGATATGCAGATCATCAAGGAAATATTCCTGCCGTCGTTCGACGAACTCAAGGACTGCCTGCGGATGGTCACGCAGATGATCAACGGAGTGGAAATCAACGAACACATCCTCGACGACGAAAAATATGCGCTCATATTCAGTGTCGAAGAAGTAAACCGTCTCGTGCTGGAAGGCGTTCCCTTCCGCGACGCATACAAACAGGTCGGAATGGCTATCGAAAACGGACAGTTCCAAGCCGGCCGGCAGATTGCCCATACGCACGAGGGAAGCATCGGCAATCTCTGCAACGAACAGATCACGCAACTCCATCGGCAAGTGATACGCGAATTTACATTCGACAAAATCAATGCGGCCGAACAAAAACTGCTGACGCTATGAAACGATACATTCTTTTACTGTGCCTGTTTATGACCGGCTGTGCAGAACAGGAAAACCCGATACCCAACTACCCTGTATATCTTGCACTGGACCTGACGGCGTACCGGGACAGAGACCTTCGCAACGTGCCCGGCAGCAAGGCTTATACCCTTAAAGATATAAATATCAATATCGAACGGATCGGTTTCGGGGGCGTACTGGTCGTACATGCCACTGACGGACGGTTTTATGCCTTCGACCTGGCCTGTCCGCACGAGGTGAGCCGCAGCACGCTGGTCGAAGCCGACGAAAACACCCTCAACGCCGTCTGTCCGAAATGCGGCACGAAATACGACATCGCATTCGGCTCGGGCGCACCCAACGGCATCGGGAAGAATTATTTGAAGCGATACATCGTCGTCGAGGCCGGCACGCACTTGACCGTAAGCAATTAAAAACGCATCGTGACGAAGGAGGCTCTCCGTCGTTGGCAGTCGTCGACTGTTTCTGCACTACTGCGGAATTGTGAGAAACGTCCTGAACTCATGTTCGAAGTTGGGAGTGAAGATGTTTTTGCCGAGGTTTGCCCTGATTTCGTCCGTGTTCCAGAAGCGGCCTCCGTCCAGTTCCTCGGAGTTGGGCGTAATTTTTTCCGTACAGACTGTGCGGAAGGCATGAATCAGTTCTTTTTCGGCTTCCGATTCAAAGACGTAGCGGGCAATCAGTACCGGATTGAAGGCGGTGATACCCAGTTCTTCCAGAGTTTCGCGACGCAGGGCGTCCGTTACCGTTTCTCCGTAATCGACGTGGCCGCCGACGGCAGCGTCCCATTTTCCGGGCTGCATGTCCTTGTGCAGGGGGCGTTTTTGCAGGTACAGTTCTCCGCCGGCATTGAAGACGTGGAGGTGCACGACGGGATGAAGCAGTTGCGTGGTGCCGCAGTGACATTCGCGGCGCGTGGCTTTGCCGATTGTTTCGCCCTGTTCGTTTACGACCGGAAACCATTCTTCGTCTGCCTGCTGATGTGTTCGTTTCATGGCTGTCCGTCTTTTTCCAGTGATTGAATAATCTTTTTCAGTTGCATATCGCTCAAGTCTTTGCCGTAAGTTTCGTAGGGCAGGCGGAAGAGGCATCCGTCCCTGTAAGCCGAACATCCGTAAGCTGTCCTGCCGCGCAGCATGACACCTTTTTTGCAGCGTGGACAATGCGGGGCGCCGCCGGACGGACGGGCAGACTTTCCGGTCTGTTTCGGAGCGGGTTTGCGCGGAGAGCCTGTTTCCGGCCGGACGGAGGCTTCTTCGATGGCGACGGTGCGGTTCGACCGGTCGGAACGGACGTTCTGTACGATCTGGCGTACCATGTCTTTCAGTTCGTTGAGAAAGATGCCTGTTTCGTAGTGACCGTGTTCTATCTGCCGGAGTTTCTTTTCCCACAGTCCGGTCAGTTCGGCGCTTTTGAGCAGGTCGTCGTGTATGATGTCGATCAGTTCGACGCCTGTGCGGGTGGCGTGGAGATTTTTTCTTTCCTTGCGGATGTAGTTGCGTTTGAAGAGTGTTTCGATGATGGCGGCTCGTGTTGAGGGTCGTCCTATGCCGTTTTCTTTCAGTGCGTCGCGCAGTTCTTCGTTTTCGACCGACTTGCCGGCCGTTTCCATGGCGCGCAGGAGTGAGGCTTCGGTGTAGGGTTTGGGCGGTGTTGTCCATTTTTCGGCCAGGACGGGTTCGTGCGGTCCTGTCTCGCCGGCGGTGAATGCGGGCAGCACGGAGGCTTCTTCGTCCTGTCTGTTTTCGGCGTTTTCGGGTGTTTCCCTGCCTGTGACTGTGCGCCAGCCGGGTTTGAGGATTTGTTTGCCCGTTACCTTGAAGACGACTTTTTCCACTTCGCCTGTGACGGTGGTTGTCGCAATCTCGCAGTCGGGATAGAATACGGCGATGAAGCGTCGTGCGACGAGGTCGTAGACTTTCGTTTCCCTGTCCGAGAGGTGGTTTGGCTGTTTGCCGGTAGGAATGATGGCGTGATGGTCGGTCACCTTGCTGTTGTCGAACACTTTTTTGCTTTTCGGCAGTTTGCTTTTCAGCAGCGGTTCGGTGAGGGCGGCGTAGGCGGTCAGGCCTTTCAGGATCTGCGGTGCGCGTAGATAGATGTCTTCGCTGAGGAAGGTTGTGTCGACGCGCGGATAGGTGGTTGTTTTCTTTTCGTAGAGCGCCTGTATCAGTTGCAGTGTTTCTTCGGCCGAGAAGGCAAAGCGCCGGTTACATTCTACCTGCAGCGAGGTGAGGTCGAAGAGGCGCGGAGGCGATTCTTTTCCTTCTTTGCGCGAGATGTCGGTGACGGTGAAATCTTTTCCGGTGATGGCGTGCAGCAGTATGTCGCCATCTTCGCGGATTGCAAATTTCCCTTTGGTGCAGGCGAAGGTTGTCTGCCGGTAGACGGTTTTCAGTTCCCAGTACTGTTCGGGTTTGAAGTTTTCGATTTCCTTCTGTCGTTTGACGATCAGCGCCAGCGTGGGTGTCTGTACCCGCCCGATGGACAGTACCTGTTTGTTTTGTCCGTAGCGTAGCGTATAGAGGCGTGTTGCATTCATTCCGAGCAGCCAGTCGCCGATGGTGCGTGCAAGTCCCGCCTCGTACAGTCGGCTGAAGTCGAACGACGCTTTCAGGTTAAGGAATCCTTCACGGATGGCTTCTTCCGTCAGCGACGAAATCCACAGGCGGTAGACCGGACATTTGCATCCGGCCTTCTGCATCACCCAGCGCTGGATGAGTTCGCCTTCCTGCCCGGCGTCGCCACAGTTGATGACGGCCTCGGCGTGGAGAATGAGTTTTTCGAGGATACGAAACTGTTTTTCGTAAGCCTCGCCGGGCAAAAGCTTGATGCCGAAATGAGACGGAATCATGGGCAGCGCTCCGAGGTGCCACTGTCGCCATTCCGGCGTGTAGTCGTGCGGTTCCTTCAGCGTGCAAAGATGGCCATACGTCCATGACACTTGATAGCCGTTGCCTTCCAGATAACCATCGCGTTTCGTCCGGGCGCCGAGGACGCCTGCTATTTCACGCGCCACGCCGGGCTTTTCGGCGATACATACTTTCATCGTCGATTTTCAGTTCTTTTCTCCGTCTTTGTCCTTTCCTCCACGTCGGCTTTGGGCGATGAGGTAGCGTTCGATGTTGGCGTTTAGTTTCTTTACAAAAGATTCGGTGGTGCTGTTGCCCATGCCGAGCGTGAATTGCGCGTCTATGCGTTCGACGATGTCCAGATAACACCGGCCGGTCTGGCGGCGCAAGTCGAGCATGTTCACGTCGGATTTGGCGGCGTTTTCGCCCGTACGTTCCATGATGGCGCCTTCAAATTCGCTGTTGGCCGCATCCAGTGCGTCGACCCAGCCTTCGAGGCCGAGCGTGGAGACATCGCTCTTGCCGTTGCCGCGCAACTCCTGCACGAAGTTGATGATGGCGCCCGTCTGTTCACTGTATGGCCGGTCGGCAAGATTCCCGTAGTGTTCGGACAGAATCGAGAGACGGGAGGCCGCGGCACGATGCGCATCGTCGTAGTGGTTGAGGCCGGATAAGATGGCCTGCGTCAGGCCGCGACACAGCGCATCGCGACGCGCGTCCAACTGCTCGATGACGGAAGTTATGCTGCTTCGCCGTATTTTCTCGAGCGTCGCGTCGGACAGAGCGTAAAAATTCAGGAACGTGACAAACAGCGCTTCGATATTCAGCGCCGCGGGCGAAACTTCTTCCACGAACAGTTTGAACTCCGTGAAAAAGGTAAACCACTCTTCGTTTCGCATGTGGTCTAAACGGATTCTCTTAATCATTTTCATAGTCATATATATTAAAAACAAACACAGTATGCTTCATTCCATTGCCAAAAGTCTCCCCTGTGTCCGGCGAAGGCTCCGGCATGTTACCGAAGGTCTCCCCGGCATCCGGCGAAGGTTTCGGCACATTGCCGAAAGTCTCCCCGGCGTCCGGCGAAGGCTCCGGCATGTTGCCGAAGGTCTCCCCGGCGTCCGGCGAAGGTTTCGGCACGTTGCCGAAGGTCTCCCCGGCGTCCGGCGACAGGGCGATGCATAAATCGCTCCAAAGATACAGCAAAAAAAATAACAGCACGCATTTTTTTGTTAATTTTTTTGCGTGCCTGTTGTTGCTTGTTGTGCCTTCATCTCCACAGGAATTACGTACGGGGTTCAACTCTTCGCGGGGTTGAGGACGGGTCTCCTGTTCGGAGGGTGCATTTGACTACGTCGATTTTCAGTTCAAATTGTCGCAAAAAATATCCCGCAGGGATAACATGTTGGAAGAAAACAGATGCCATGCTCTCCTCCACGAACACAACCGGCAGTGTCTCCCGTCCGAACGGCGCGACAATTTGAAATTCATCCCGTTCGGACGAAAAGTTTGAAGTTTGTAGATAAAGAGTTATTTTTGCACCCTGAAACATAATATGTCGTGAAAGAATTTATTATTACGGAAGAAAAAACAGAGAAGGCGGTGCTGGTCGGACTTATTACGCCCGAAACGAGCGAACGGCAGGTGATGGAATATCTCGACGAACTGGCATTTC
Source organism: Tannerella sp. (assembly GCA_031270465.1). Taxonomy (GTDB): domain Bacteria; phylum Bacteroidota; class Bacteroidia; order Bacteroidales; family Tannerellaceae; genus Tannerella. Next base: position 7,634 of record JAISXP010000009.1, read on the forward strand.
TGGCGGAAACGGCTGGCATCAAGCCTGTGAAACAGTTTCGCCAGCGACTGGCGGCTCCTCACTCCGTCACGTTTGTGGGCAGCGGAAAACTTCGGCAAATCAAGGAATACGTTGTGGAAAACGAGATCGGCATCGTGATTTTCGACGATGAGCTGACGGCAAAACAGCTGCGCAACATCGAGAAAGAACTGCAGGTGCGCATCCTCGACCGCACAAACCTTATTCTCGATATTTTTGCCCGCCGCGCACAGACGGCACATGCAAAGACGCAAGTCGAACTGGCGCAGTATCGCTACATGCTTCCCCGTCTGACGCGCCTGTGGACGCACCTCGAACGGCAGCGCGGCGGCGGAACGCTTATGCGTGGCCCGGGAGAGACGCAGCTGGAAACCGACAGACGCCTCATACAGGACAAAATATCGAAACTGAAAAAAGACCTCGAAGAAATCGACCGCCAGAAATCGTCGCAACGGAAAAATCGCGGCCGGATGGTGCGTGTCGCGCTGGTAGGATATACCAACGTGGGCAAGTCCACGCTGATGACGATCCTGAGCAAGTGCGAAGTCTTTGCCGAAAACAAACTCTTCGCCACCCTCGATACCACGGTGCGCAAGGTTATCGTCGACAATCTGCCCTTTCTGCTGTCGGACACGGTGGGTTTTATCCGCAAACTGCCGGCAGAACTTGTGGAATCGTTCAAATCGACACTCGACGAAGTGCGCGAAGCCGACCTGCTCATGCACGTCGTCGACATCTCGCACCCGACGTTCGAAGAACAGATAGACGTCGTCGACAAAACACTTGCCGAAATAGGCTGTGCAGACAAGCCCGTCATCGTCACATTCAATAAAACCGACGCATTCTCGTTCGTCCCGAAAGACGAAGACGACCTCACACCGCACACGCGCGAAAACATCTCCCTAAACGAATTGAAGGATACATGGATGGCGAAATTGCCCGGCAACTGCATCTTCATCTCCGCAAAGGAACGGACAAACATCGAATCGCTGAAAGCCATCCTCTACGAGAAAGTGAAGGCCATCCATGTGCAGCGATTTCCGTACAACGATTTCCTGTTCGGACATTATGGCGAAGATGATGAGGGGATGTGATTCGGGATTTATGTCGACCGTTGAAATTGAGGCCGTCTCAAAACTTGAGCGGACTCACAGCCGCACAACCGTTCTGCTGCGGCTACTTTCTTTGGCGGCTTCGATGACACGGATCACGGGCAGGACTTCGCGGGCGTCCGTCTCGATCGGCACGCCATGACGCAGACGCTGATAAACCGCTTCATAAAATTCGATGTAGTGCCCCCTCCGGCTCGGATATTTCGCTCTTCCGCCTTTTCCGGTATGCAGCCATCCCCACTCGTTTTCGGGTTCCATCCCCCAGTCGGACAGATCGGGAAGAGCGCCCTGCCTCAAAAGAGCTTCCTGCATGTCGACGCCGTATTTGACGTATGAACCTTCCGTTCCGTGAAGCACAAAACGCGGCTCAGGCTCGCACATCAGGTAACCGGCCTTCAGCGTGATATGCACATCGGGAGCCTTCGACGAACCGAGCAGGTGGATGATGAAATAATCATCCACCACACCGCCGTCGCGCATAACGGCAATGTCGGCATATACGTATTCGGGTATGCCGAAAAGAGCCAGACTCTGATCTATCAGGTGAGAGCCGAGATTGTATGTCATGCCACCCGTCTGCTCTTTCCACGTGTCCGGCTGTATGTGGCTGCGATATCGCGAGAAGACGGACTCAAACTCGACGGGACGGCCGATTCTTCCGCTTGCCAGCACCTCTTTCACCGTCAGGAAATCGGCATCCCAGCGCCTGTTTTGATATGCACACAGCATCTTTCCCTGTTTTTCCGCCAGGGCAATCAGCATCTCGCCTTCGGCCGTCGTATTCGTAAACGGCTTTTCCACCACGACATGCTTGCCTGCTTCCAGCGCGCGCCGCGCATACTCGCAGTGTGTATCGTCGGGCGTATTGACGATAATCAACTCCAAATCATCCATCGCAAGCAAATCGTCGAAACGGCGTACAATGCGTGCGTGCGGATAACGGACGCGAGCAAGGTCTTTGCTGCGTTCGGCAATGGCCGCAAGGTCAAACTGCGGGTGAAGACTGATAAACGGTGCATGGAAAACCTGCCCCGACAACCCGTAAGAAGCGATTCCTGTCTTTATCTGTTCCATCGGTTCACAAAATTTCCCCAAAAGTACGCCCGGACAATTGTTCCTGCAAATCTTTGTCCGTAAAAATTGTTATCTCCGGCGGCACGAAAATATACCGCCTCTGCAAACCTCTGCAAAAAAACCGTTTATTAAAATATACGGAAATATTCTTTCTTATGAATAAAAAAAGATGTACCTTTGCCACGCTTTTTTTTGACAGAACAGGAACGTGGGAAAGTTTGACGCATATCGGATTGATTTTAAAAATATGGCTCCGGAAGAGATACGACAGTACAAATATCTGCTGGACAATCTTTTTTTTATGCTTATTGAAGGCGACGAGTTGCAAAAAGGGAAAATAGACGTATTGCTGACCGTCGAGAGCAAGCCGTCTTGTTTTGTGTTGCAGTTTCAGATTAAGGGCGTGGTGATTGTGTCGTGCGACCGTTGCCTGGACGAAATGGAAGTCGCCGTCAGTTCGGACAACCGTCTGACAGTAAAACTGGGCAAAGAATATGCCGAAGAAAACGACGAGACGCTGATTATCTCCGAAGAAGAAGGCTCGCTGAATCTGGCATGGTTTTTGTATGAGTTTGTGACGCTGGCAATTCCGATGCGGCATATCCATCCGCCGGGCAAATGCAACAAAGCCATGTCGGCCAAACTGAAGAAACATTCGACCAAAGGCTGGGATGAAGACGGCAGCGCCGACGGCGGATATGAAACGGAAGAAAGCGCAGCGACATCCGACGACGGACAGGAACCGGAAACTGCCGACCCGCGATGGGACAAACTGAAAGATATAAAGGAAAAAATGAATTAGTAAAAACAATAAACAAAATGGCACATCCTAAAAGAAGACAAGGAAAAACGAGAACTGCAAAGCGCAGAACACATGACAAAGCTGTTTTACCGACAATGGCAATATGCCCCAACTGCGGCGCATGGCATGTGTATCACACCGTGTGTGGCGAATGTGGATATTACAGAGGTAAACTGGCAATCGAAAAAGACGCGGCTGTCTGAAGTTGACTTGCTGAAAATATCTTTATGAACGAAATAAGATAGTCTTGATTTACATAATTAAGGCTATCTTTGATTTATATTATTCGGAGATGAACAAATTAAACGCAGTCATTACAGGAATCGGTGCGTATGTACCCGACAATGTATTAACTAACGACGATATATGTAAGCTGGTGGATACAACCGACGAATGGATAATATCGCGTGTAGGCATCAGAGAACGCCGGGTGCTGGACAAAAACCTCGGAATGTCGTACATGGCTATCCGCGCCGTCAACCAACTGATTCAAAAGACCGGAATCACCCCCGAATCGGTAGATGGCCTGATATGCGCCACCTCGACGGGCGACTATCCGTTTCCGCCCACCTCCTCCATTATCGCTTTCCAAACGGGATGCAGGAATGCATTTGCATTTGATGTTCAGGGAGCTTGCGCCGGATTTGTGTACGGACTGGAAACTGCGGCTAACTATATTCGTCAGGGACGCTACAAACGGATTATCTTTGTGGCGGGCGACAAAATGACGGCTATTACGAACTATACCGATCGCTCGACCTGCCCGCTGTTCGGCGACGGATGCGGCGCCGTGCTGTTAGAACCGACCACCGAACCGTACGGCGTGCTCGATACGATTCTCAAAACAAACGGCGAAGGATTTTCCTTCCTGCACATGAAAGCCGGCGGCTCGGCAAGAGTAGCGTCGCACGAAACGGTCGAAAACAACGAACATACCGTCTATCAGGAAGGCAGGGCTGTTTTTAAACATGCCGTGTCGGACATGGCAGACGTGGCATCCGAAATCGTCGAACGCAACGGGCTGTCAAAAGACGATATAAACTGGATTGTCCCGCATCAGGCCAACCTGCGCATCATTGATGCCGCCGCACGGCGTCTGGAAGTCGACATCAGCAGGGTGATGATCAACATTCACCGCTACGGAAACACCAGTTCGGGTACGATTCCGCTTTGCCTGTGGGAATGGGAAAAACAACTCAAAAAGGGCGACAATCTCATTCTCGCCGCTTTCGGCGCAGGATTTACGTGGGGAGCGAATTACGTCAAATGGGGTTATGACGGAGCAGGTGCGAACACATAAGTCCGGATTTGTCAATATCACGGGAAATCCCAACGTCGGCAAATCGACCCTGATGAATCACCTCGTCGGGGAACGCATTTCCATCATCACCTCCAAAGCGCAGACCACGCGCCACCGCATCCTGGGCATCGTCAATACGGACGACATGCAAATCGTCTATTCCGATACGCCCGGCGTGCTGCGACCCGGCTACAAACTGCAACAGTCAATGCTGAACTATTCCGAATCGGCGCTGAATGATGCAGACGTGTTGCTCTACGTGACGGATACGGTCGAAAAAACGGATAAAAACGAAACGTTCGTGCAAAAAGTACAGCAGGCGCAGTGTCCGGTGCTGTTGCTCGTCAACAAGATCGATCTGATTGACCAGTCTGCACTGGAAAGTATGGTCGAACAGTGGCGTCGGGTATTGCCCGGGGCGGAAATCATACCGATTTCGGCGCTGATGAAGTTCAACATCGAGCGCGTCAAACAGCGCATAGCCGAACTGTTGCCCGACTCGCCGCCTTATTTTGAGAAAGATGCGCTGACCGACCGTCCCGCGCGTTTTTTCGTGACGGAAATCATCCGCGAGAAGATTTTGCTTTACTATCAGCGCGAAGTGCCTTACGCCGTTGAAGTCGTGGTCGAACAGTTCGACGAATCACCCGACAAAATACATATCAAAACGGTGATTATCGTCGAACGCGAAACGCAAAAAGGCATTATCATCGGGCATCGGGGACAGGCGTTGAAAAAAGTCGGTACGATGGCGCGGAAAGACATGGAGTTCTTTTTCGGCAAGAAAATCTTCCTCGAAATGTTTGTGAAGGTGGAAAAAGACTGGCGAAATCGAGACAGCATACTGAAAGCCTTCGGCTATCGGCTCGACTGAATCGCAGACGGCAAGACGTGAATTTTTGAATTTTGAATCTCGAATTTTGAATTATAAATATGGGAAATGTAGTAGCTATCGCAGGCAGGCCTAACGTAGGCAAATCGACCCTGTTCAACCGGCTGACGCAGACGCGCCAAGCCATTGTAAACGAAGAAGCGGGGACAACGCGCGACCGCCATTACGGCAAAGTCGAATGGTGCGGACGTGAATTTTCCCTGATTGATACGGGCGGCTGGGTTGTCCGCTCGGAAGACGTGTTTGAAGAAGAAATCAACAAGCAGGTACAAATAGCCATCGAGGAAGCGGACGTCATTCTGTTCGTCGTCGATGTACTGACAGGAGTGACCGATTTGGACGACAGTGTGGCAGACATCCTGCGCCGGACAAACAAACCCGTACTTGTCGTAGCCAACAAGGCCGACAATTATGAACAGCACGCCTCCGCGGCCGAATTTTACGCTCTCGGACTGGGTGACCCGTATTGTATCTCGGCGGTAAACGGCTCATATACGGGCGATCTTTTGGACAAAGTAGTATCCCTGCTGTCGAAAACGAAAACCGAAGATACGGACGAAGACTTGCCGCGCATTGCCGTGGTGGGGCGTCCGAATGCAGGAAAATCGTCGCTGATCAACGCCTTCACCGGCGAGGAACGCCACATCGTGACAGACATCGCCGGAACGACGCGCGATGCCATTCATACGAAATACAACAAGTTCGGACTGAATTTCTACCTCATAGACACGGCCGGCATCCGGAAAAAAAACAAGGTGAACGAAGACCTGGAGTACTATTCCGTGATTCGTTCCATCCGTTCCATCGAAAATGCCGACGTGTGCCTGTTAATGATAGACGCTATGCGAGGCGTTGAAGCCCAGGACTTGAATATTTTTTCCGTCATCCAAAAGAACAGGAAGGGACTGATAGTGTGCGTCAACAAATGGGATCTGGTGGAGGACAAGAGTCCGCAATCCGTCAACAGTTATACCCGTGCCATTCGCGAACGGTTCGCACCGTTTACCGATTTCCCCATCCTTTTTATTTCCGCCCTGACGAAACAGCGCATCCTGAAGGCGCTCGAATGTGCAAAAGACGTCTACAGCAACCGCCGCAAGCGCATCTCGACAGCTCAGCTCAACGAAATCATGCTGCCGCTGATAACGCAGACACCACCTCCCGCATGGAAAGGGAAATACATAAAAATCAAATACATCACTCAACTACCTGCGGGCAGCATCCCTTCGTTCGTGTTCTTCTGCAACCTTCCGCAGTGGATCAAGGAGCCGTATAAACGTTTCCTCGAAAACAAGATACGCGAAAACTGGGACTTCTGCGGTACGCCGATCAATATCTTCATCAGGGAAAAGTAGCCCTCCACGAGTGTCTCCCGGTATCACTTGTATTCTATGTTTTGACTTTCGGACGTAATATTTTTAATTTTAATTGTTTACATTGCTTGTTATTCCTAAAAAACGGTCGAGGAAGAATTTTAGTTTTTCAATTACCGTTTGTTTCTTTGTTGTGTATTGATTGTCGGCAGCAAACGGGTCGAGCGGCGGCAAAAGTCTTGTTATTGCTGTGCCTGTTTCGGGGATATAACCATCGCGGAAAGCATTTTTGACAAACTTTTCTGTTTCGGTTTTATTCAGATTTTCGTCTACAATTATTTGATTTAGTTCTTCTTTCTGTTTTTCAGAAATGAATTTTTGCCAATCGTCATCTACTTTTGTGGCAGGGGTAAGCGATTCGATAAATTGTTCGATAAGATCTTTCTTGTTGCGGAGTTCAACACTTGAATCAATTGCTTTGCCAATAGTGATAAATGTTTCTTTATCAGTACAATGCTCGGCATGATAACGGCGAATAAGTTCCAAAATGTAGTCAATGTTGATTTCTACCTGTTTGATTAACTCCATTTCAAAAACAATATCGTCGTTCACGTTTTCGCTGTCGCCTTTGCCTTTATTACGGAACTCGTTGTACAGGTCAATGTAAATGCTGTGATAATCTTGGACGTCTCTCTCGGATAGAATTTCATTTCCGGCAAACTCGTCAAATGAAGAAAGAATATTTTTCACTTTCAAGATACCGCCGTAGAGTTTGATAAATTCTTTTTGCGTCTGTTCGCCAATAATTTGCTCGCCAATCGGGTACTTTTGCAAAAGTTCGGCAATCAATTCTTCGTAACCTTTGATCTTTTTGCCGTCTTCGGTTTCGTAACCGTTGTAATAATCGGAATAGGATTTGAGCAACACTATTCCGCCAGCCTCTTTGTCGCCGAACAGTGCAATACTTTCGTTAGTAGCCTTTTCGAGATTGCGGAAACAGACGATATTACCGAATGTTTTTACTGAGTTCAAAATACGATTTGTACGGCTGTATGCCTGCAAAAGTCCATGCAGGCGCAAGTTTTTATCCACCCAAAGCGTGTTTAATGTGGTCGCGTCAAAACCTGTGAGGAACATATTTACCACAATCAACAAGTCAATTTCACGGTTTTTTACCCGAAGCGAGACGTCTTTATAATAGTTTTGAAATTTGTCGGAAGAAGTATTGTAGGACGTGCCGAACATTGCGTTGTAATCCTGTATTGCCTGTTCCAAAAAATCACGGTGGTTTTGTGGCAAATCTTTAGGGTCGTCAGGATTTTCGTCGGGCAGTTCATCGGGAATTTCATCGTTTGCGCCATAAGAAAAAATAGTAGCAATTTTCAAATGGTCTGAACTATGATATATTTGATTTTCCTGATTATTATGATTTTGTTGTCGTTTAAATTCCTCATAATACAATTTTGCGACGTCAATAGACGAAACGCAGAATA
>JAISXP010000032.1 GCA_031270465.1 Tannerella sp.
CGCCTGGCCCAAGGACTGGGACGTTTCCTTCAAACTTCACGCTCCCTACCGGACGACCGTCGAAGCCACAGTAAAAGGAGGAAAGATAACCGCGCTGAAGGTGACGCCGGAAGAACGCGAAAAAGACATAATCATCTACAATCAGTAAATAAATTTCGAGATTGCAAAAGGATAAATTGTAACCAAATTAATAAAAGACAAAAATGAACTCAAAACAGATTTTTATCGCATGTATGATAGTTGTCGGCGCAGTGAGTTGCCGGCAACAGAAAACGCCGGACGTTTCCGCATACAATGTTGTGTGGGAATCGCAGAGCGACAATTCGTGCGGTTCCATGCCAATCGGCAACGGCGACGTCGGCGCCAATGTATGGGTATCGCCGAATGGTGAATTACTGTTCTACATCAGCAAAACCGATTCGTGGGACGGAAATGGAAGTTTGCTGAAAATCGGGAAACTGAAACTGTCTTTTGTTCCGAACCTGCTGGCATCGGGAGATTTCAGGCAGGAACTTGATTTGGCTGCCGGAACCATCCGCATTACAGGGAAACAGGATGGCAAAACGCTGTCGCTCGATTTCCGGGTAGACGCTGTCTCGCCGGTCATTCACATCGACGGCAAAAGCAGCGTGCCTGTTGAAATGACCGTAGTTTACGACGGGTGGCGACGTGAATCCCGTCTTATGAGCGACAGTGAAAAATCGCGCATTTATGGCATGAGTGGCGCTCCCCATCCGCTCGTTGTGGAAGCCGATACGATTTTAAACTGCGACAACAGCCTGATGTGGTGTCATCGCAACTCGTTTTCCATTTGGAAGGAGACGCTGGAAGTACAATCGTTGGGCGATTATGCCGACAGTCACGAAGACCCTTTGCTTGGTCTCGCCTTCGGTGCGCTGGTTACGGGTGAGGGCATGAAAAACCGGTCGCCGGAAATATTAGTTTCCGAAAAGGCTGCAACAAAGCAACATCTTGAAATTTGCGTATTAACCGAAAAAGCGGCCACGGCGGACGACTGGGCGGCCTCGGTCAGCCGCCTGTCGGCTGCATCGTCCAAGACATCTTTGGCACAGCGCAAAGCCGAGCACGAAAAATATTGGAACGACGTGTGGAACAGTCATTTCATACTTGTCACACCCTCTGACGCCTCTGTCGACAGTCTGCGGATAGCCGGCGTAACGCGCGGCTATGCCTTGCAGCGTTTCATCAACCTCTGTTCGGGAAAAGGCCGGATGCCAATCAAGTTCAACGGAAATATTTTCAATGTGGATTCAGTCACGTTTAACGAACCTTTCGACGCAGACTATCGTCGCTGGGGCGGCTGTTACTGGTGGCAAAACACGCGTCTGCCATATTTCGCAATGCTGTATTCCGGCGACTTTGACCTGATGAAATCGCTGTTCGGAATGTATATCGACGCCCTGCCTTTAGCAAAGTTCCGCACGCATAGATATTTCGGTATCGAAGGAGCCTATTTCCCCGAAACCATGTATTTTTGGGGAGTCATGAACAACGACAATTACGGATGGTCGCGGACATGGACGGACAACTCCAGAGAAGGTTCGTTGCGGTCGGCGGAAGAAGGGCAGCCGGCAGGACTTTCGCAAAACCGCTACATCCGCTATTTGTGGGAAGGCGCCATCGAATTGACCTCTCTGATGCTTGATTATTATGATTTTACAGGCGACAGAGTTTTTGTACGCGATACGCTGCTGCCGTTTGCCGGCGAAATCGTTATGTTTTACCGTAACCGCTATCCCACAGATGACAACGGCAAGATACTTTTTGAGCCGGCACAAGCGCTGGAGACATACTGGGATATCACCAATCCGATGCCCGAAATCGCCGGACTGCGAAGCATCCTGCCCCGCCTCATCAAGCTGGACGAAACATCCGCTAAACTGAAAAAAATATGTGCCGATATGTTTGCCGAACTTCCCGATCTGCCGACGACGGAACCGAACGGCGAAAAACGGTTGGCGGCAGGCGAAAATTTGCAGAAACGCAGCAACATTGAAACACCGGAACTGTATGCGGTTTTCCCCTATCATCTCTTCGGACTTGGAAAACCCTCGCTTGACATTGTCAAAAGAACGTTTGAGCATCGCATTATCAAGGATTACCACGGCTGGCAGCAGGCGGCTATCATGGCAGCCCTGATTGGTGAAGGCGAACAGGCTGCGAAAATGGTAACGGATAATTTCAACACGAAATACGAAGGCAGCCGTTTTCCTGCCTTTTGGGGACCCAACTACGACTGGGTACCCGACCAGGATCACGGCAATGTGAGCATGAGGGCGTTGCAGAACATGCTGATTCAAACGGTCAATGACAGCATCCTGCTTTTTCCGGCATGGACGCCCGAATGGAATGTACGGTTCAAGGTATGGGCTACGGGAAATACTTCCGTCGAGGGAGAATTGAAAAACGGAACCATCGTCCGGCTCAAAGTCGTTCCCGAACATCGCAGAAAAGACATTGTCATTTTGGATAACCGGATTATTTTACAATGAACATAAAAAAAGTATTTATGAAAAAGAGATTGAAAGTTTTTGGATTGACCTGCGGCATCATCGTCCTTTTCGCAGGATGCGGAGAGAAAGACATTCGTTTGTCGTCATCTCCGAATGACCTTGTGTTTAATTCGCTTGCAACTGTCTGGGACGAGGCTGTTCCCCTGGGCAATGC
>JAISXP010000056.1 GCA_031270465.1 Tannerella sp.
GTTTTGCTGCCTTCCTTCAGCGTCTCGTAGAAATCGCGTATCACGCCGTTCGCCCTCACTAAATGACGGTAAGCCTCGTCGCCGGCGGATGTTCCCAGGGCGATCAGGTCGTTGGCGAAGTGGTCGTATTCGTCGATGATGATATAGATTTTTTTGCCGGCGGATTCCGCCGCGTTGAAGGCTTTCCGCAGTGCGCCGACGCCCGGCTGTTCGATGTTTATCTGTTCGCTGTAAATATTTCCGTTCGGGAAAAGATGTTCATATCTGTCCAGAAAACCGCGAACGGTATCCTGCATTTTCTGTGAAAGCGATACCCTGAAATAGTCCTCGCTCGAAGTGTCCAGTCCCGAAAAATCCAGGTTCAGTACAAGATAGGTATTGTGTTTGGGTGTGGGATGCTTTCCGATGTACAGGTCGCCGAACAGCAACTCGAATTTGTCCGCCTGTTTGATGTCGTAGTAGTGCGACAGCATTGAAAAAAACAGGCTTTTCCCGAACTTGCGCGGACGGGTAAAAAACAGGTTGTCGTTGTTTTCCTGTTCCAGCAGTTCTATAAACCGGGTCTTGTCGATATACACATAATTCCCTGTTCTTATCTTTTCGAAATTTGAATTGCCGTAGGGCAGGCGTTTTGCTGTCTTCGTTTCCATATCCATTGATTTTTAATAATAGCACAAAGATACACATTTTTTTTTGGTGAAAAAAGGCATGCCTGCAAAAGAGACAATGGCTGCAAAGGATTTTCGCCATCACAATTATCTGCGTCCATGTTTTGCATACCGGCAAATCACTCCTCTTCCCCTTCCACACGGCAACCCGTAAAGAAGAACTGTGCCTGCGCCTGTTCGGGCGAGGCGACGAAATAGATGATTTCGGCGCGTGTGCACAGTTCGTCTTCGGTATTGCGTATCTCCGTTTCGACAAAGACGGCGTTCCGTTTTCGGTCTTTGATGCGGGCGCGGATGGTCAGTTGAGGGTCGTTGGTCGAAATGCTTTTGGTGAACCTGATTTCCATTTTCGAGGTGACGCCCGTCGTCTGAAGTTTGCGGAGGATTGCCCACGCGGCGACTTCGTCCATTAACGTACACTGTATGCCGCCGTGCAGTGTTTTGAGCCAGCCCTGCTGGAAACCTGTCGGCTTCCAAAACGAAACGACATCGTCGCCGTCTTCATAAAAATCCATGTGCAGCCCCAACGGATTCGCCGGCGAGCAGGCAAAACACAAATATCCGTCTACTCCCGTCCAGGGGTTGATGATTTTTTTCACGTTTATAGTTGTCTGCGGTTCTCGCAAATGGACTGACTCATCGAAACAGGCCTGATTTCACTTCCTTGAAATTGATTCCTTCGGGCAGTTCGAATTTGCTTTTCGGAATGTCTTTCGTTTCGATGATTTCCGTAGCTTCGACGGTAACGGTATTGCCCATCATTTTCATTTCCGTTTTGAGCGTAAGCCCTTTCCAAACCCATACGGTAACGTTGTAGTTTTGCCTCTGCACCTTGTATGTAAGGTCATATTTTTGGCAATCCTTGTCCAGCACTTTTTCCGAACCCTTTTCTTCGATTTTGTAATTCTTTTTCATGTCGTCGGTGATGGACTGGAAATTAATGTTTTTGATATCGCCCACGTCCGACATTTTGATTTTGGTTCCCTGCTTCGTCTTCAGATCGGCTGTGTAGGCATACCCGTCTTTCATCATAGAGAAGGTCGACATTTCCTGTCCCTGTACATTCATGGTCGTTTCCGCCGATTCATTTGCGCCGTAATCGGTAAAATACTGAACGGTTACGACTTCCTGCCCCATTACTGTGGATTTGGTTTTTACGATGCCGCTTTCCACACCGTAACGCTTCTCCTGTGCACTGACTGCAAATATCATACATATTGCAATCGCTGATAAAAATACTTTTTTCATTTTGTTTTGATTTTAAATGTTTATTGTTTTTAAAATAGTCTTTTTGTTATTTACATACTTAAATTATATCCGCCGCAAATATACACATTAGTTTTTTATGCACGCCAAAATTGTCAAAAAAAATCGGTTTGTGCATTTTTTTCAGCGTACTTTTTTGAGCGCAGGGTAAATACAAATATCCGGATGATTTGCGTTTTGCGCCGACCGGAGCATGGTCTCATCGCCACGTTTCGCCGGTTTGGGGTCAACCGGCTTGCCATCAGTGCATGTGGCCTGTCCGCGTTTTGTTTCCGGCCTGGCAGGGGAGACCGTTTGTGCTGCCATACATACTATATCTTCTCCTGAGGTCAAATCTCCTCCATCGCATAATACCGAAAGTCGCGCACGACGGTTTGCAGCAGCGCTTCGTCGTGAATTTGCGTGTTGATGTGCAGAAATTCGCGGACTTTGGCGCCCAGTTCGCGGATACGTTGCGGGCGTTGTGCGTCGTAGCGGAAGAGTGTCTGCGCAATCAGGTTGGCCTGTTCAAGGGAGAGGTTTTCCGCCTGCGGGAAGACGGGGCGATAGTCGGCGCTCAGGTAATGAAACTCGTCGAGTGTCACGTTTATCTTGTGGTAGTTTTTTTCCTTGATGACGATAGTCCCTGCGGCAAGGTCGCCCACGCGCTGGTGATTTTTGGTCAGCAGGATGGCCAGCACGCCGATGAACTGAAACATGTACAGGTCGACCATCATCAGCAGCCACCGCAGCAGGTAAGCGCTCAGCGTGGGGACGGAGCCGTCTTTCATCACCACGCGGATGCCCAGAAGTTTTTTCCCCGGCGTCTGTCCCTGATTGAACGTTTCCCACAGCAGGGTATAGAAAAAAATGGGCAGCAGAATGATGACATACATGGTTATGATGACATCATCAGCGTACAAATACTCTTGTACCCCTATTATGACCGATACGATTGCATAGGAATAGATCACGATGAGAAGCATATCGAAGAAACGCGCCAGGATGCGCGAACCAATACTGGCTGGCGTTTGGTCTATTCGGACGTACTGTCCGGTGATGATGGATGAATCTGCCATAATTTTTACGGTTCTGCTGCGCAAAAGTATGGAAAATTGTGTAATTTTGCATCACTGTTTGTGTATTTTTTTCTTCGCAAAAAAAAAGAGCTTGGAAATAAAAGAATTATGATGGTAAAATTTGTATTCGGATGAAAGAAACGACCTTCATACGTCAGAATATCGAGAAATGGAAGCGTTTTGAGACAGTGATTGATTCGGCGTCGAAGCAGGATCCGGGGCTGCTGGCGGATGTGTACACGGAAATCGCGACCGACCTGTCCTTTTCGCGCAGCCATTATCCATATTCGCGCATTACGATATACTTGAACAATCTGGCATCGGCGCTGCACAATACGCTGTACAAAAACAAAAAGGAATCGCATTCGCGCATCCTCCGGTTCTGGAAGACGGAGATTCCGCAGGTGATGTACGCCTCGCGGCGCGAGTTGCTTTATGCTTTTCTAATCTTTGCCGTCAGTGCGGCTATCGGATGTGTTTCGACACTGAACGACCACGATTTTGCCCGCCTGATCATGGGAGACGGATACATCGACATGACGCTGGCGAATATCGAAAAAGGTAATCCGATGGGCGTGTACAGCCACATGTCGGCCATACCGATGTTTTTTTATATTACGATAAACAACATCAGGGTCTCGTTTGCAGTTTTTGCAATGGGTTGCCTGACGGGGTTCGGGACGGGAATCATGCTGTTTTACAACGGCGTGATGCTCGGTTCGTTCGGGACGTTCTGCTTTCAGCAGCAAATCGGGACGGAGTCGCTGCTGGCGGTCTGGCTGCACGGCACGCTGGAGATTTCGGCGATTATCGTGGCTGGGGCAGCAGGTTTTGCGCTGGGTAACGGATGGCTTTTCCCGGGCACATATTCGCGCGGACATGCTTTCGTCGCGGGAGCCAGGCGGGGATTGAAAATCATCGTCGGAACCGTCCCGGTATTTATCCTGGCCGGATTCATCGAGAGCTTCCTGACGCGGCATACCGAAGCGCCGAACTGGCTCCGCGGAGGTTTCATCCTGCTTTCGCTGGCATTTGTCATTTATTATTATATTGTCTTACCAATCAGATTACGTCATGGAATATCCGAATCCTAAAATCAAGTATTACCGCATCAGGACGTTCGGCGAGCGACTGAATGCTTCGTTCGATTATCTGCGCGAGACGTGGAAACCGATCCTCAAGTTCACGCTCTACCTGATTCTTCCTATCTGCCTGATACAGTCGTTTGTCACCAACGCCGTCATGCGCATCGCCTTCATCACGGGATACGACAGCGGCGCCGGCTTTAACTTTGTGTCTTTTATTGGAAACTATCTCGTGTACTATTTGTGCATATTGCTGGGAAGCGCCGTTATCAGCGCCCTCGTCTATACCCTGATGCAGGAATACGAACGGCGGGAGACGCGCTTGATGAACATCAGGCTGGCGGACTTCCAGTCTTTGCTGACAAAGAATTTCAAAAAGATTGTCGGCGCATCGCTGCTGTTCATTGCCGTCATGTTTCTGTATGCCGGCCTGTCGGCGCTGCTTGCTTTCGTTTCGCTGTGGACGCTGATAATCACCATCCCACTGCTGCTGGTTGTCACGGTCGTGCTGATTTCACCTTTCGCGCTTTTTATCCCCATGTATCTTTTTGAAGACAGACCGCTCATTCCCTCGCTCCGGAAATCGTTCGTCTACGGCTTCAGGGCGTGGGGCGAAACGTTTCTGACAGTGCTCGTGTTCGGGCTGCTTGCCAACATTATCAGTATGGCAACCATGATGCCGTGGTACATCCTGACGCTCGTCGGGAGCGTGATGGGCCTGGCAAATCCCGCCAGCGAAATCAACAGTCAGGTCTGGTACAATTTACTGACGTATCTGCTGGGTATTGTCCAGTCGTACGGGATTTACCTCAGTTCGATCATCACGGCGACAGGATACGCCTTCCAGTATTTCCACGTGCGCGAAAAGCAGGAGAGCGTTTCGGTGGACGGCAGTATCCGGGATTTCGATAAACTGTAAGAAAAGAATGATTCAGCAGGCAGACACCATTGCATACGATCTGGCCAAGATCGCCGACTACCAGTCCGACAGCAGCTTTGACTACAACAGGCAGTTTGAAACAACGGAATTTAATCCCTTCAGGGCATTTTTCGAGTGGCTGTCGGAACAGATCGGGCGTATCCTGCGCACCGGTCAGGGCGATGCGATCACGACATGGTTTCTGATCATTTTTTTCATCCTCGCCGTGATGTTTGTCGTTTACTTCATCTGGAGGACGCATCCCGGACTTTTTCTCCGCGAGAAGAAAAGAGAGACGCTCGCGTACGAGGTGGAAGAAGAAAGCATTTACGGCATCGACTTCGAAAAGGAACTGCGGGTGGCGCTGGCGGCTGACGATTTCAGGACGGCGATACGGCTGCTCTACCTGCAGACACTGCGTTTCATGGCAGACAGGCAGTGGATTGACTGGCAGATTTACAAGACGCCGACGGAATATACGCGCGAAATGAAACCGGCGGGAATGAAACCGGCATTCCGCCTGCTGACAAACCATTTCCTGCAAGTGCGGTACGGCAATTTCAGGGCGACGCGTGAAGTGTATGACGCGATGCGCGGCCTGCAGGACAAACTGAAGAAAGGAGGACGGGATGAAGCGATCGGGCAATAAAATATTCTTCCTGCTGCTTGCCGTCTTCCTTGCGCTGACGTTTATGTACCAGTACTTCACGCCGAAGAAGTTTGTCTGGACGGAAACATACAGCCGGCACGACAGGCAGCCGTTCGGCAGTTACGTGTTCGACGATGTCGTTTCGTCGTCGGTCAGCGACTACCGGGTCATGGACAAGACTTTCTACCAGTATTATTATGATCAGACATACGGCGATGCAATGGAGGACGTATCCCTCATGGAAGAGAAGGAATACGGCGGGAGCGGGGAAAACGAATATCCGGAAGAGGATGATGAATACGCCGGAGAGGAATACGAACCGGAAGAGGAAGAATATGACGGTTACGGAGAATATGACTGCGATTATTACGTTGCGCCGCTTCCGCCCGAAAAACGTCGCGCGTTTCTGGTTGTGAACCACTCCATCTTCTTTTCGGACGAAGACCTGACAGCGCTGATGTATCTTCTCCGGCAGGGAAACAAGGTGATGTTCTGCCTGGAAAGATTTCCGTACGCTTTGTGCGATTCGCTTTACTTCAGAGACGCAAGCCGTACGCACTCCGCAATCGTAACTACCTTCGAGCAGTACGCAGCCCGGGGATACCGGCGCGACAGTCTGATTTCAGGAACGGACGCACTGCATCCCGATCATGTCTGTGAAGTCTATCCCCACATGCACCTCCGCATTTTGCAACAGGGCGTACCGTACTACGACAGCGATACGACCGGGCGTAAAAGCCGCATCCTCTGCGATTCGCTGGAAGCCCTGGCACGCAACGGCGACGGCGATACCGTCGCCCTGCGCCTCTTCATCGGCGAGGGCGAACTGTTTCTCGTGTCGACGCCACTGATGTTTACCAACTACGGGATACTGGACGGCGGAAACGCATCGTATGCCTTCCGTCTGCTGTCGTACATGAACGGAATGCCGCTGATACGCCTCGGCATATACAACAACGACAGCCGGTCGGCCTCGCCGCTACGCTACGTCCTGGGCGAGTCTTCGCTGCGGTGGACGCTGTACGCCTCGCTCGCCACCATCATCCTGTTCATGATTTTCACGGCAAAACGGCGCCAGCGCATTATCCCCGTCGTGCAGCCGCCCGCCAACGAAACGCTCCGCTTCACTCGGCTGATAGCCAACCTGTACTATCAGCGAAAAGACTATAAAGACCTGCTGAGGAAAAAATATCTGTATTTCTGCGCCGAACTGAAACGGACGGAAGGGCTTGACCTGCAGTCGGACGAACGCGACGAGGAACTCGGCCGGCGTCTTGCCGAAAAGATGAGGCAGGAATATGCCTCCGTATGGCCTGCGTTTCGCGAACTCAAATATCTGCTGAGGGACGAAACGGAGGTAGACGAAAAGGACATGATACGCCAGATAAACCGGATGAACGAATGGACAGAATTTTTAAAATGAACGAAATATGAATCAATTATTGAACCGAATGGAAGAAAGAATGGAAACCCTGGATCTGACGGATTTCACAGGGAAGATTGATCGGATACGCACGGCGATGTCGGCCGTGATTGTGGGGCAGGAACGGATGGTCGATTTGCTGTTGACCGTGATGCTGGCAAAGGGACACGTGCTGATAGAAGGCGTGCCGGGAGTAGCCAAGACATTGATGGCAAAAATGATGGCCAAGCTCGTCGATGCGCAGTTTTCGCGCATACAGTTCACACCCGACCTGATGCCCTCGGATGTGCTGGGAACGTCGGTCTTCAACCAGAAGACGGGCGAATTCAGTTTTCACAAAGGGCCTGTTTTTGCCGACATTGTACTGGTGGACGAAATAAACCGCGCGCCGGCCAAGACGCAGTCTGCCCTTTTCGAAGTGATGGAAGAACGGCAGGCAACCATCGACGGGACGACCTACAGCATGAGTCCCCTCTACACGATCCTTGCCACGCAGAACCCCGTCGAACAGGAAGGGACATACAAGCTGCCCGAAGCGCAGCTGGACCGTTTCCTGATGAAAATCGTCATGCAGTATCCTTCGGCCGAAGAAGAAGTCAGGATACTCGAACGGCATCACACCAATGCGCGGCTCGCCTCGCTCGACGGCGTGAACCCCATCATCACAAATCGCGAACTGCTGCAACTGTGCGATTTTGTCGGAAAGGTATACGTCGACGCCTCCCTGCTGCGCTACATCGCGGACATCGTCTACCAGACGCGGACGAGCAAGGCCGTTTTCCTCGGTGCGTCGCCCCGCGCGTCCGTCGCGCTGATGCAGTCGGCCAAGGCTTTCGCCCTCCTGCAGGGACGCGATTTCATCACGCCCGAAGACGTCAAACTCATCGCTCCCTCCGTGCTTCATCACCGCCTGATTCTTACCGCCGAAGCCGAAATGGAGGGATATACGGCGACAAAAATCGTCCAGCGCCTCGTCGAGAAAGTGGAAGTCCCCAAATAGCGTGCCGGATGTATCTGAATAACCGTTTCTATATCGTCGCCTGCACGATCATATCCCTGTTTTTTTGCGGGTACATGTTTCCCGCGTGCTTTGCGGCCGGGAAGTGGGCGGCCGTTCTCTTCGTCACGGCGGCTGCGGCAGATGTATGGCTGCTGTGGCGTAAGAAGGCGGGAATAGATGCGGTGCGAAGATGTGCCGCCCGCTTCTCGAACGGCGACGACAACAGGGTGGTCATCGAAGTGGAAAACCGCTGCTTCTATCCGTTGCATGTGGAAGTGATCGACGAGATACCGGCCGTCTTCCAGCGCCGCGACGTGCTCTTCAAGACCGCTTTGCCTCCGGGGGCGCATCGCGAGATTGTATATCACCTGCGTCCTTCGAGGCGCGGCGAGTACGGCTTCGGACGGATACGCGTGTTTGCTCTTACCTCCATCGGACTGGTCATGCGCCGCTACACCTGCGGACAGCCTGCAGCCGTCAAGGTATATCCCTCGTACCTGATGCTCGACAGATACGAGTTTCTGGCAATACACAACAATCTGGACGAACTGGGCATCAAGCGCATCCGCCGCCTCGGGCATCATACCGAGTTCGAACAGATCAAGGAATACGTCAGGGGCGACGACTATCGAACCGTCAACTGGAAAGCCACCGCGCGCCGCAGCCAGCTGATGGTAAATACCTACCGCGACGAACGCTCGCAGCAGATATACAACGTCATCGACAAGGGGCGCGTCATGCAGTACGCCTTTCGGGGCATGACGCTACTCGACTATTCCATCAACGCCGCGCTGGTTCTCTCGTACGTCGCAATGAAAAAGGAAGACAAGGCGGGACTCGTTACCTTCTCCGACCGCTTCGACACCTTCGTCCCTGCCTCGAAGCAGGCCGGACAGATGAAACTGCTGATGGAAAGCCTCTATCGCCAGCAGACCGGTTTCGGCGAAAGCGACTGCTCCGCGCTCTGCGTACACCTGAATAAGTTTGTCAGCAAACGAAGCCTGCTGCTCATTTACACGAACTTCGACAGCATCATCGGAATGGAGCGGCAGCTCGGATACATGCAGCAGCTGGCGCGGCAGCACGTCGTGATTGCCATTTTCTTCGAAAACGACGAACTCAAAACCTTCGCCTCACGCACGCCACGCACCCACGAAGACTATTTCCAGCAGGTCATCGCCGAAAAATTTATCTACGAAAAACAGTACGTGACGACTTTCCTCCGCCGCCACGGCATCTATTCCCTCCTCACCAGCCCCGAAAGCCTCTCCGTCGACGTCATCAACAAATATCTCGAAATAAAGGCGAAACACCTGATTTAAGGCGCTGCCGGAAGAATCTGACGGAATTCAATTGAATCCGTCAGAATACAATTACGGTTTATGAAATATTATTTCATTCAGCAGCAGGAAGTTGTATTTGATTATACCGTGTATGATACGGTCACGGGACAGGAATGCCATTCGAAAGCGCATGTTCCGGAATCTCCGCTATATTTCATGCGTAACAAACATGTTCATTGACACACGGGACGCTTACGCCTGAAATCCCCGTATTTTTGAACTCCTGAATCCTTGAGTTCTTGAATCCCTGAATTTTCGAATCTCCGTTCAGACTCTCTTCTTCAGCGTAAAAACCGGCAGGAACAGGTAAATCCCGACGACCGACATCAGCAGCCCGCCGATCGTGCCTGCCGCCAGCGGAAACCAGAACGCCTCCCTGCCCTCGCCCAGCATAAACGGGATGAATCCCAGTACGGTGGAGACAACCGTCAGGAAGATGGGCGTAATCTTTGCATTCCATGCCTTCAGATAGGCGCGATACGGCGGCATGAGCGGTTTGCGTTCGCGTATCCTGTTATATTCGTTCAGAATGTAGATGCTCGCATTCACCGTAACGCCGCAAAGCAGCACGAACGAGGCAAACCCGCCCTGATCGAAATTCAGCCCGAACTGGTAGAACGTGAGGAACACGCCGATGTACGACACCGGTATCACGAAAATAATCGCCAGCGGCTGCCTGAGCGAATTGAACAGGATGCTCGACATGAAAAATATGATGACGATGATGAGCAGCAGCAACAGATACTGCCTGTTGTCCGTCTGCCGCCAGCTCCAGTAAAAACTCTCCGATTTGGCGCTGTATCCCATCGGGAACACTGTGCTGAAGTATTCGAGCTTCTTTTCCTGGAAATTCGAGCCCTGTTTCGACGCGCCGATGTATTCGTACTGCAGGCAGAGGCGGTACTGCTGGTTGATCTTGGCGACGCGCTGCGGCATCTGTCCCTTCTCCACCGTCGCAAGTTCCGACAGCTTGTAGGGCACGCCTCCGATGTGCTGGGGCACGTTCTGCATGCTCCACACGTCGTAGTCGCTCGACTGGCGCGACGTCAGCTTCAGCCGTTCCGTTTCGCTGTCGACCGCAATACTCCCCGCAGGGATGTCTTTCCCGAAGACGGGCGAGAGCGAGGCAAACAGTTCGCCCGGCAGGATGTTCGCCTCGGCCATCCGCGCCTTGTTGAGATTGAAATAATACTCCTGATAATCGTCCTTGTACCACGAAAACTCCGAATTGATCAGCACTTCCCTGATGCGCCGGTTGGTGAGCAGCGTATCGCGCAGCCGTTCGGCCCAGGCATACAACTCGTCGTAATTGTATCCGTACATCTCGATGCGGTAGTTGCCCGCATTCTCGCGCACGTCGTTGCTGAAACCCTGATCCTGCAGACCGTATACATTCCAGCTGCCGCCGCCAAGCTCGAGCGCCCTGCTGATGATACGGCTTTTCAGCGTATAGGGAAAGCCGCTCCGTTCACTTTCTTTCGTGAAGAAAATGTCGATACGCGCCTGCTGTGCACTGAAGATGCTGGTCTGGAACTGGCGGATACCCTCATACGTGGTCAGATACGCTTCCATCCGGCCGACAAGGCTGTTCATCTGGCTCAGAGTCGTGCCGTTGGGCATCGACGCCGTCACCGTCAGCACCGTCTCCTCGCGATTCGTGAAATAACTGCCGCTGTATACCTTCTGAACGAAAAGACGCAGCGAACCGCCAAGCGCCTTTTCCAGCACCGGCCTGATTTTTTCCTTGTACACTTCGTGACCGACGACGGCATTGTACTTTTCCGCCCACATGGAATCGAGAGACGAATGAGGCCGGTCTGATTTCAGCTCGATTTTTTCCGGCAGCATGAAAACAGGCAACCCGAAAGCCAGCGTCAGCACCGCGCACGCCCACACCCGCCACCGACAAAGAAAACGTATCAGCCACACATACATGCGGGACAGATAGACGGCCAGCCGCCGCAACCTGTACATACGTGTCTTTTTACGTCTGCGAAACATTCCCGTCCTGTCTATCATGGCCGGCACGAAAAACAGAGCAATAAACAGCGACACCATCAGGTTGACGATCACCACTGCCGCAAAATCCTGCAGGTTGAGCCGTATCCGTTCGTCGAGGAAAAAGATGACGGACAGCGCCCCGACAGTCGTCAGCGTCGCCGTCAGTATCGGCAGGAAAGCGTCGCGGTTGTGACGGTTTTTAATATGGTCGGACATCACTATGGTATTGTCAATAATGAGGCTGAGCGAAATCGTAATACCCGCCAGCGAATACAGCTGCATTTCCAGGTGCAGCAGATAATAGAAAATCACGGCAATGCACAGGTTGACGGTCAGGCTTGTCACAATCAGGAACAGGTATCGCAGGTTTCGCGTAAGCAGCAGCACGAAAAGCAGCAGGATGACGATTGTCAACCCTGTGCGGATGTAAATCTTCTGCAGTTCTGCCCGGATATATTCGGTAGCGTCGTAGCTTGTATGCACTTCGTAGCCGGCAGGCAGGTCGCTGCGGATATTTTCCATCTCCGCCTTCACGAGGCCTGCAAGCTGCAGCTGGTTGGCCGTTTCGTCGGCGCGAATAGAGATGTATATCGAATTAAGCCCGTTGATACGATAGTAGCTGCGGGGCGATTCTTCCTGGTGAGAGACGGTCAGAAGCTGGTTTAGCCATATCATTTTACCGCTCCTGTCGGTTACGGCGATTGCCGCCGGGTCAAAACCTTCTTTCTGCGTACCGGGCGACAGGGACAGGCGTATCCACTCGTCGCCGTTTTCTCTGATGCGGACGATTCCCAGAAACTCGCGATTCAGATAGCGGGCGATGGCTTCCTGTATATTCCCGACGGTGATGCCCAGCGCCGCCAGTTGACGGCTGTCGTATTCGAGCCGCCATTCCATTGGAGTAGCGCCGGTGACGTCGATGCGGTAGATACCGGGTATGCCTGCCAGGCGCGGCTTGATTCTGTTCTCGGCGTAGCGCTGAATGAAGACGGGCGTTGCCGCCGCGTTGAGCGTGTAGCTCATGAAAGGACGCGAATCCGTATCGTCCGGACGGTTCATTTCGAGTGACGGGTAGCTTACCCCGTCGGGCAGTCCCGGCCACGTCTGCCGGATGATCGTTGACGCTTCGAAACGCGCCATATCCACGTCCGTATGGCGATCGAGTTCCAGCGTGACGGTACCGTAGCCGTTGCCAGAAACGGAACGTATCTCCCTGACACCCTTGATACGCGCCAGCATGGATTCGAGATGCGACGTCACCTCCATCTCGATGACGCGCGCCGAATGGTTGGGCATGTCGAAACGCACGCGCAGGCTCGGCAGCGTATACGACGGCGACAGTTTCACCGGCAGCAGGGGAATAAACGCAAGCCCCGCCAGCGCCAGCGAAAGAAACGCGATGATGAGAGTGAAGGACGAAGTTTTCATGGCGGCAACTGTGTACTGCTGTTATCCGTAGCCATTTCATCGACTGCATATTTGTCTCCAAATATATCCACATCGTCTTTCTCACCGGCAAGCCAGAGCACGTCGTCTTTCTCGAGACGGAAATCGGCGGTGAAGTTGGTGATGGAATGTCCGTTACGGTCTATACCTATAATCATGCATTCGGTTCGTTCGCGCATGTTCAGTTCGCGGATGGTCTTGCCTGCAAGCGGTGAGCTGGCTTCGACAATGTAGTTCGAAAGCACGATGTGGTGAATTGCCTCATCGTCCGTCGATTCCTGTTTCCGATACTTTGCGACGCGGTTAAGGCACTTCTGAATCTCGTCGTCCGAGCCGACCACGACGAGTTTGTCGAACGGATACAGGATCACGTTGCCGTCGGGAATGTTGATTTTCATCGGGCCGCGAATCACGGACACGACATTGACGCCCACCTCCTGTTTGAAGTTCAGTTCACCGAGCGTCTTGCCGACGCTGGGCGATGTTTGTGAAACGACAACTTCCTCCACATGTATATCTTTATCCAGAAGATCCTTGACCGTTTTTTTCTTGACTGTCGTCATCTGTTCTTCCATGCGTTCTTTTCTGTTCAGATTTTCGAGAAACACACGCTCGATGCGTCGCGACTGCTTCTTGACAACCTGCGACCAGATGATCAGCGCGACAATCAGCATGGAAACGATCGAGAGCGCCGCCGTGGCATTGGGAAAGAGCGGCACAAGCACCGCCAGCAAAAGCACCAGACAGATGAGGACACGGGCGGCAATCAGCATCATAAGCCCCGTGCGGTTAAGCCGGTTGTCCGACCACAGCCGCCTAAACTCGTGCGACTTGCTTTTGCGAACAATCATGGCACGCATGAACGGCGCAAGCGCCAGTATTGTCGTCGCGGCCACGAGCAGACGACCCCAGAGCGAAGGAATTTCGCCCAGTATCCACGGACGGAAAAATCGGCCGAAGACGAATATGATCGACAAACAGATAAGCAGATAAATCACGACAATGCGCGAGACGTTTCTCAGCAGCGAATTCCAGTCGGACTGGCGGTTGACGGTTGTCTCGTAGCCTTCCGACGAATAGCCTTTTAACAGACGGTTCCATTTCGGCGGAATCCGTTTTTCGAGCATCGAATAGACCGGCGTCGATACTTTGATAAAGTAAGGCGTCCCGAAGGTGGTGATGGTAGATACGGCCACGATGATCGGATAAAGAAAGTCGTCGATCACACCCAGCGTGACGCCCAACGTAGCTATGATAAACGAGAACTCGCCGATTTGCGCAAGGCAGAATCCAGACTGCACGGACACTTTCAGGCTTTGTCCCGACACGGATACGCCGAGTGTGGCGAAAAAGATTCGTCCGAGTACAACTATGACGCTTATTATCAGTATGGGAATGATGTGTTCGACGATGATTCCAGGCTCAATCATCATACCTACCGACACAAAGAACACGGCGCCGAAGAGATTCTTCAACGGTTCGACTAAATGCTCGATACGTTTCATCTCGACCGTTTCGGCCAGGATGGAACCCATCACGAACGCTCCGAGCGCCGACGAGAATCCGGCCGACGAAGCAAACAGCACCATTCCCAGACACAGTCCGATGACTACGACCAGCAGCGTCTCGTTGTTGAGATACTGCTGGAAACGCTTCAGAAGCGTAGGAATGAGATAAATCCCGACAACAAACCATATCAGCAGAAAAAACACAAGCACGATGATGTTTCTGACCAGTTCCATGCCTTCGAACCGCTGGCTTACAGAGAAGGTTGACAGCAAAACCATCATCACGATGGCGGCAAGGTCTTCTACGATCAGCATGGCAAACACGATGTTGGCGAACTTCTGCTTTTGCTGTCCCGTGTCGGTCAGTGTCTTGATGATAATGGTCGTCGACGACATCGAAATCATGCAGCCGAGAAAGATGCTGTCCATGTCCGACCATCCGAGCAGCTGGCCGGCGATGTAGCCGATGGCAATCATCGACCCCAGAGCAAAGACGGAAGCGATGGAAGCCGTTCCGCCTACGCTTATCAGTTTCTTGAAGCTAAATTCCAGTCCCAGTGCAAACAGAAGGAAAATCACCCCGATCTCTGCCCAGATGCTGATAATGGCGGAATCGGTGATGGATGGGAAAAATACAAAATTAGGCCCAGCTATAAATCCTGCCACGATATAGCCAAGAACAACAGGCTGTTTCAACCATTTAAACAAAATTGTTACCACGCCTGCCGTTATCAATATCAGCGCCAGATCGTGGATAAGAGGCGGCAAATGTCCCATATACTGTTTTTTATCCTTTTATTAAATACATGCGCGAAAGTTTGCAGGCTTGATTTGTCAATGCTTTTTCCAGCCTACTCTCTCAGCGTGCAAAATTATAAAATAAATCCGATACCGTCTTTGTTTTTTGAATCTTTCATGGGATGCGAAATATACTGCGCGCGGAACTGTTCGGGCAATATGGATTCGACAAAAAATGTCACCTGCCATTCAACGCCATGCCTCCGATTTCGGCCAGATACTTCCCGTCTGTCATGTCGAAATCGTCCGGCCGGTCGCTGTCTACGTCGAGGACGGCGATGACGTGTTCGCCGTCGAAAAGGGGGACGACGATTTCCGATTTCGAGTCGGAACTGCAGGCAATATGTCCGGGAAACTGTTCGACGTCGGGCACAATCACCGTCTGCCGTGTTTTCCACGCCGTACCGCAGACTCCCTTGCCGAATGCTATCCGCGTGCAGGCGACAGGCCCCTGAAACGGCCCCAGGACGAGTTCGTCGCCTTTGACAAGGTAGAATCCAACCCAAAAGAATCCGAATGTCTGCTTCAGTGCAGCCGTCACGTTTGCCATGTTGGCAATACGGTCTGTTTCGTTGCCGGTCAAACTTCCGATTTGCGGCGCGAGAGTAGAGTACATCTCTTCTTTCGACGCATTGCGGGGAATCACAATGTTTTCAGCCATAATTCATATTATTTTTGCCGGACTGTTCCGTTCTGTAATGTAAAATAAAAGGGTTTATATATTGAATTTATTTATTGCGGTATATATTATGTCCGAAAAACTCTATTCATGCACAGGAAATGGTTAATACCATTTGAACAGTCGCATCCCGGCAGCGAAACATATCATCCCGACCAGCGAGAGCGAGAGCGACGGCATCAGTATTTCCATCCATCCTCCTCCTTCGTTGAAAATGCTCCTGAACCCGTCGACCAGAGCTGTGAGTGGCAGTAGTTTTATGACGCCGATACTCCATTCCGGAAAGTTGTGGTAGCTGAAAAAGACCCCCGAAAGTATCAGCATGGGCATCTGTACGGCGTTAATCCATCCGTTGCCTACTTCCGTTTTGGCCGTACGGCTCGATATCAGTACGGCAATGCCGGTAAATGCTACGTTTCCGGCAAGGAACAGCATAGTCAGCGCTCCGATGCTTCCCTGTATTTCGACGCCGAAAATCAGCCACATGGCAAGAACGATGATGGCGGCGTTGATGGCGTTCATCATGATTCGTACGAACATCATGGCTACAAGCAGATTCGTTTTCCGCATCGGCGTGGCCACCATTCGCCGCAGGAGTTTTTGCGAACGCCGTTCGATAATCGTATAACTGATACCCCACAGGATGTCGGACATAATGCCGAAAGCAATTAGCCCCGGAACGAGGAAGTCGATGTAACGTACTCCTTTCAGTGTCAGCGGTGCAACCTGTGCCTGCACTGTTTCGCCCGGAAGTGCTGAGGGAGCATGTGTCAGCGCCGACAGTTTGGTGCAGGCAAGCTGCGCCTGCGAATTAAGCGGGTCAAAATGATAGCGTACGCGCCCCAGCGAATCGTCGGCAATCATGTCCGCCTCGCCCCGTTTCAGTGCGATGACGGCCGATCGCCAGTCGGCGCGTTCAAACGTAAAAACCGTATTTCCCAATGTGCTGTCTTCAATCCGCCAGATGTATTGCCTGTCATTCTTTCCCGGTGAGGCGTGGATGCGAAGCAGCGAATCAAGTTCGGCCACGTGTTCGTCGACCAGCATTACCTTGAATTTTGTTTCCGTTTTTTGTGTAAAAGCCAGCCCCAGGCCGATGGAAATAAGTATCGGGAAGACCATTCCCCAGAAGAGCACTTCCGGCTCGCGGATGGTTTCGAGGAACTGCGCGATGCAAAGCCTGTACAGTTGATTGTTTGTAAACGGTTTCATTGTTTCGAAGGAATCAGGTTCTCACTTTCGGCGAGCCGTTTGCCCGTCAGCTGGATAAACAGTTCGTCGAGGTTTCGCGCACGGCCGTCGTCGAGCAGCGTTTTCAGGTCGCCTTCGCGGAGGATTTTCCCGTCGTCGACGATGATGATGCGGTCGCAGAGCGATTCGGCTTCTTCCATGTAATGAGTGGTGAGGATGAGCGTCGTGTTGCCTTCCTCTTTCAGCGCGTGCAGGATATTCCACAGGTCGAGGCGCGAATGGGGGTCGAGGCCGGTCGTCGGCTCGTCGAGGAAGAGCGCCTGCGGCCTGTTCAGCAACGCTACCGCCAATGCCAGCCGCTGCCGCTGTCCGCCCGAAAGAGTCCCGGTAAGCGCCGTCTGCTTGTTATTCAGCCCTGTCAGTTCTATCACTTCGTTCACGCGTGCCTCGCCCAGTTCGTAAAAACTTGCAAAAAGGCGCAGCGTCTCGCGGATGGTCAGTTTCTCGGTGAATCGTGTTTCCTGCAGCGAGAGTCCGATGATTTTCCGCAGTTCGCGCTCATGCTTGAGCCAGTTCTTTCCACGGATAAGGATGGTTCCGCTGTCGGGTTTGCGCAGTCCTTCCATCATTTCAACCGTCGTCGTCTTTCCCGCGCCGTTTGGTCCGAGCAGGGCGGTAAACTCGCCTGCAGCAATGGAAAACGATATTCCGCGCACCGCCTGCACATCCTTGAACGACTTGTATACATCGATTACTTCAATTTCGGGCATATATGATTCAAAATTCAGGATTTTGGATTCGGTCTTTGTTCAGGAAGTTGACGGCAAACTGCACCATCCCACCTGTGGCATAGGCCAGGGCGTCTTCGTCAAGGTCGAAACGGTCGTTGTGATGTTCGGCTCCGCTTCCGAGTTCGTCGTTCCTTATTCCGGGAAAGACAAAGACGGAGGGAGCAAGGCTGCTGTATTTCGAGAACGTTTCGGCGGCGTACCAGATGTGTTCGTCTGTCGTCAGCGTCTTGCCGGGATAGATTTCGTCGATGGATTCGCGTGCGAGGGCAGTCAGACGGCTGTCATTGATGACGGGCAGGAGCAGGATGCCCATGTCGTCGCGAAACTGCACGTCGCAGTTGTGTGCTGCGGCAGTGTTCGCGGCTACGCGGCGGATGATGTCGAACCCTTTTTCGGCTTCGCCCCTGTCGAAGAAACGTATCGTTCCGCCGATGAAGACGGAGTTAGGGATGACGTTATTAGCTGCTCCGCCATGAATCTGCGAGATGCCGAGTGTAAGTGTTTTGGTGATGTCGCGCTGGTTGTTCCACGCGATGGAAATGCCGCCGAGGATGTCGGCCGCAGCGAATACCGGATTGATGGACAGATCCGGCCTCGAGGCATGACCTCCCCGTCCGTTGACGTCGAAAGAGACGGTTCCCGCTCCGGCCATCAGCGCTCCTTCGCGGACGAAAAATTCGCCCGTCATGATCGACGACCGCAGATGGTTTCCGTAGAAAGCGTCTATGTGCAGCGGTTTCAGCGCCTCGACCATGTGATCGATACCCGCGCCCGTTTCTTCGCCTTCTTCAAATATGAACACGATTTTCCCTCTGAGTTCGTCTTTCAGTTCGCAGAGGATGCGCATTGCGCCGAGTAGAATGGCCATGTGTCCGTCGTGCCCGCAGGCGTGCGATACGCCGTCGACGGTCGAGATCCGTTTCTTCCGTCCTTTCAGATTATCCGGATTCTCATGTATGGGCAGGGCGTCGATGTCGGTACGCAATCCTACCGTCTTTCCCGGCCGGCGAGTGTCCAGTATCGCGTAAAAGCCCGTACCCTTCACCACGGTTATGGGCAGCCCCATCTTTGTCACTTCGCTTTGCAGAAATCGCGCCGTCTCATACTCGCCGGACGACACCTCGGGATGTTCGTGCAGATAGCCCCGCATCTCTTTCATGTAACTTTCCGTCGCCTTTACTTTTGCCAGAATCACTTCCTTCCCGACAGGCTTTCGGGCGAATACCGGCAACGTAACCGCTCCGAGCAGTAGAAGAACAATTCCCCGACGTATCCTGCAATCAAGTCTCATTTTTTTCATATCGAACCGCATTTATAATTTGTGAATATCCGGGCGCAAAGATAATTATTATATTCAAGATTCAAGGGTTTTGGACGGATTACACAATGCTGCACTACAGTTCCCGAAACTTCAAAAAAGTGACATGATATGGTCCACTCTTTATAGCTTGCTCTCACGATACTATCTTACAATTGTTACTACTTTTAGAAGAATATCTTACTTCTGACCAATCTGCTACTGATAAACGACAACTGAAACTCCCCCTTAAATATTGATTTTCTGAAAGAAAGGGAGGGGGCGAATGTTCACCCCTTATTCAGCCTCTTCCGTTCCGTTTCGTCGAGGATGATTTTCCGCATCCGCATATAGCGCGGCGTCACTTCGACGTATTCATCGAGTTTGATGTATTCCAGTGCATCTTCGAGGCTGAAAATCACGGGCGGGGCAAGCGCCACTTTCTCGTCCGACCCCGAAGCCCGCATGTTGGTCAGTTTTTTCGATTTCGTCACGTTCACGATCAAATCGCCTTCTTTGGTATGTTCGCCTACCACCTGACCGGCATATACATCTTCGCCCGGAGCGATAAAAAACCGTCCGCGCGACTGGAGGTTGTTCAGCGCGTAGGCAAATGCCGTACCGGCTTCCATTGCAATGATAGACCCGTTCTGTCGGCGTTCGATGGCGCCTTTCCACGGCTGGAACTCAAGGAAGCGGTGCGCAGTGATGGCTTCGCCTGCCGAGAGCGTCAGCAAAAGGTTGTTCAGTCCGATGATGCCGCGCGATGGAATCGTAAATTCAAGGAAAATCCGTCCGTTTTTATTTTCCATCCGGGTCAGTTCGCCTTTGCGTTTAGTTGCGGCGTCGATGGCGCGGCTGGCGCAGTCTTCGGGCAGATTGACGGTCAGCTGTTCGACCGGCTCGCATTTCTGTCCGTTTATTTCCTTGATTATCACCTGCGGTTGACCTACCTGCATTTCGTAGCCTTCGCGCCGCATCGTTTCAATCAGTACCGACAGGTGCAGCACGCCGCGTCCGTAGACGAGCCACGAATCGGCCGCATCCGTTTCTTCGATGCGCAGGGCGAGGTTTTTGTCCAGTTCGCGCATCAACCGGTCATGGATGTGCCGCGAAGTGACGTATTTCCCGTCTTTTCCGAAAAACGGCGAGTTGTTGATGGTAAACAGCATGGACATCGTAGGCTCGTCGATGGCGATGGTCGGCAGCGGTTCGGGCGTGCGGATGTCGGCGATGGTTTCGCCTATTTCGAAGTCTTCGATGCCAATCACGGCGCAGATGTCGCCCGACGGCACGGCAGACACTTTCGTTCGTCCCAGCCCTTCGAACACGTCGATTTCCTTGATTTTCGACTTCACCTGCGAGCCGTCGCGCTTGCAAAGTGCAATTTCCTGTCCCTCGCGCAGTTCGCCGCGATGTACACGCCCCACGGCGATACGTCCCACATACTGCGAATAGTCGAGCGAAGTGATCAGCATCTGCGAAGGCCCGTCGAGAGTTTTCGGCTCGGGGATATGCTCGATGATGCCGTCCAGCAGGGGATAAATGTCGGTGGAGGGTTTCTGCCAGTCGACCGACATCCAGCCCTGTTTGGCCGAGCCGTAAAAAGTCGGGAAATCCAGTTGTTCTTCAGTTGCATCGAGGCTGAACATCAGGTCGAAGACCATTTCCTGCACCTCGGACGGGCGGCAGTTCGGCTTGTCGACCTTGTTTATCACCACGACCGGTTTCAGTCCCAGCGCAATTGCTTTCTGGAGCACGAAGCGTGTCTGCGGCATCGGCCCTTCGAAAGCGTCCACCAGCAGCAGGCAGCCGTCGGCCATGTTCAGCACTCTTTCCACCTCGCCGCCGAAGTCGGCATGTCCCGGCGTGTCAATGATATTTATCTTGCAATCTTTATACTGTATAGATACGTTTTTAGCCAGAATCGTAATTCCCCGTTCTCTCTCCAGATCGTTGCTGTCGAGAAACTGGTCGAGGTCGGCATGACCTTCGCGAAACAGTTTTCCGGCGAGCAGCATTTTGTCTACCAAAGTTGTTTTACCGTGGTCTACGTGGGCTATAATAGCGATGTTTCTTATCTTCTGCATAACACAAACAATCATAATTTGGCGTCAAAAGTAGTCATAAAATACCAATCGAGCATAAAAAAACTGCAAAAGGAATTGTACTTTCAAAAAGAATACGTATCTTTGCAGCCGCTTAAATAAAATGGTATTAATTTATTACAAAGTAAAAACATGTATTTGGATTCAACAAAAAAAGAAGAGATTTTCTCAAAGTACGGAAAATCAAAGGCTGACACAGGCTCTGCAGAGAGTCAGATTGCACTGTTTACTTTCCGCATCAATCATTTGACCGGACACTTGAAGTCGAATCAAAAAGACTACGGTACGGAACGTTCGCTGAAAATGCTTGTCGGTAAACGCCGTCGCCTGCTGGATTATCTGGTGAAGGTCGACATTACACGTTATCGCGCCATCATCAAGGAATTGGGCATAAGAAAGTAGACGAGACATTCCCGTTCGGACGAGGTTCTTCCCAATGTCATCAAGTTAAGGTTTCGTCAAAATCCGGATTGCTTCATTTCATTTGCAATGATGGGGCGTATCCGGCGTCCTTGCGAAGACGGTAGCCTTAAGCAATCCGGCTTTGTTGATTAACTTGACGACATTGGGCTCTACCTCGTCCGTTCTATTCCGTGAGGTTCTTACCTCTGCACTTTCAAAACTTAAAAAAACATGTATAATTTAAAAGCGCTACTTTAAAAAATACAGGAAAATTTAAAGTATAATCCGAGAGCATTTCCCGATCGACGGCAAGCGTTACAAGTTCTACTTTTTCTTTATCGGAGCGTATCCGGCTGTCATTATGGCCGCCATAACCGACAACCCAAAGAAGCACACCCAAATAATCAAAATTCCCCATTTCATACCGGTAACTGTTTTTAAATGAATAATCGCAAAGGCAGGGAAGAAAACTTCCTGTCGACACGAAAATTCCGTATTTTTCCCCGAGTGAATGGCTGGGAGATTATTTCTTCCGTTCCACAATATAGTCGGCCAGTTGCAAAAGGCTGTTTTTTGCATCGGAATCGGGCAGGGTCGAAATGATTTCGACGGCTTTCGATTTATATTCCTTCATGCGGCTTTCGGCATATTCGATACCTCTCCTGTCTTTGGCAAAACGGATGAGGGCGACAATGTTTTCGGGAGTAAACCGCTTGTCGCAAAGTATTTGCAGATAAGGCGCCTTTTCTTCGTCGGACGACGATTCCAACGCATGCAGAAGAGGCAGCGTGACTTTGCCTTCGCGAATGTCGTTACCACTCGGTTTTCCGATGTCCGCATCGTCGAAATAATCAAAAATATCATCCTTTATCTGGAAACAAAGTCCCATCAGGTCGCCGAACATGCGGCACTTGACTTGCAGTTCGTACGGCGCACCGGCCGTCACAGCGCCGATTTCCGTACACGACGACAGCAGTCCTGCCGTCTTCTTTTCCAGCACGGCGAAGTATTCGTTTTCCGACAGCACCATTTCGCCCGTATTGTCCAGTTGCTTGATTTCGCCTTCCACCATGTTGCGGCTAAGCGTGGCGATCATCTCCACAATCTGCTTGTCGACCGTTTCGAGCGCGCGAATCATCATGGCAGACAGGATGAAATCGCCCACAAGCACTGCCACGGCGTTACCGTGCACGGTGTTGAGCGACGGCGTTCCGCGACGCTGGCGGGTATCGTCGACCACATCATCGTGTATCAGAGATGCCGTATGCAGCATCTCCAGCAATACCGCCGATTGAACCGCGCAGGGCGAGACATTTCCGCAGGCGCTTGCCGAAAGCAAAAGCAACAGCGGGCGAATATGCTTTCCGCTCGATCGCTGCAATGCGTCGATCGCACAGCGGATTGATTTCACTTCGCTCGAGAAGGCCTGGGCAAATTTTTTTTCGAACTGCTCAAATGCTTCCGATACAGGCTGTTTTATCCGATCAATTTCTTTCATATCTCAGTTTACGACTTGCAAAAGTAAGAAAAAGTGTCGAGTAATGCAGATTATTTCGTACATTTACACAAAATATTGCGACACAGACAGAAGAAAATACAACATTTATCGTAACATGAAACTATTATTGATTGATGCTTATGCCCTGATTTACCGCGCTTATTATGCGTTTATCCAGAACCCGCGCATTAATTCCAGAGGCATGAATACTTCGGCAATTTTCGGATTTGTCAATTCGCTGGAAGACGTGTTGAAACGGCTTGAGCCGACGCATATCGCCGTGGGATTCGACCCGCCGGGGCCTACGTTCCGGCACGAAGCATACGGAGAATACAAGTCGCAGCGCGAAGAGACGCCCGAAGATATACGCCAGGCCGTGCCGTATATCCGCGAAATCATTCAGGCATACCGTATTCCCATCCTGGAAGTCCCGCGCTACGAAGCCGACGACGTGATCGGCACGATTTCGAAACAAGCCGAAAAAGAAGGCTTCGACGTATACATGATGACGCCCGACAAGGATTACGGACAGTTAGTATCCGGACATATTTTCCAGTTCCGGCCGCGACACGGCGGCGACTACGAAGTGCTCGACGTGCCCAAAGTACTGGAAAAATACGGATTGACATACGTAGAGCAGATAACAGACCTCCTGGGATTGATGGGCGACAGCTCGGACAATATCCCCGGATGTCCGGGCGTCGGCGAAAAAACAGCGCAAAAACTGCTCGCCGAATACGAATCCATCGACAATTTGCTCGTCCATGTCCATGAATTGAAAGGCGCACTCAAAACAAAAATCGAAAACAACAGGGAGCAAATCCGTTTCTCGAAATTTCTCGCGACGATTGTGACCGACGTCCCTATCCATTTCGACGCTTCGCTTTGCGTACGTAAGGAATGGGACAGGCAATTGCTGATAGAACTGTATAACAGGCTGGAATTTAAAATATTCATTAATCGAATGGGAGGGAATGGAGCGACACGGAAAACGCCGTTACAACTTTCGCTGTTCGACAGCGAGAACAATGCCGCGGATACGGAAAATCCGGCGCCGGCACAAAACCTTTCGAACATAAGCAATACGCCCCACATATACCATTTGGTGGATACGGAATCAGCGCGGGAAAAACTGGGCAGACTGCTGGCCGCATGTGACGAATTTGCCTTCGATACGGAAACGGACGGACTCAATCCGCTGACTTCGCATTTAGTCGGAATGTCATTTGCCGTAAGGGAAAGCGAAGCCTGGTATATCCCCGTTCCCGATGCGATGGATGAAGCCGTTCGCATCCTCGCGCCATTTGTCGGAGCGCTGCAAAATCCGCGTTCAACGAAAATCGGTCAAAACATCAAATTCGACATGCTCGTATTGCATAAATACGGTATCCGTGTCGCAGGCCGCCTGTTCGATACGATGATTGCGCATTATCTGCTGAATCCCGAGTTGCGCCACGGAATGGACTACCTCGCCGAGACCTGTCTGCAATACAGTCCCGTGCCGATAGAATCGCTGATAGGGCCGAAAGGAAAAAACCAGTTGTCGATGCGGGACGTCCCGATAGACAGGATATGCGAATATGCCGCCGAAGATGCGGATGTGACGCTGCGACTGAAAAATGTTTTCGCGCCGCGGCTTGCGGAGGAAGGGCTGGAATCGCTGTTTTACGATATTGAAATGCCGCTGGTCTACGTACTGGCTGCGATGGAATCGTCCGGTGTAACCATCGACAGACAGGCGCTGGAACACAGTTCCGAAGAACTCACGAAAACGACGGCTGCGCTGGAAGAGCAAATCTGCGAAATGGCGGGAAAGACGTTCAACGTCAATTCGGCAAAACAGGTCGGCGAAATCCTGTTTGAACGGCTGAAGATTGAAGAAAAGGCAAAGAAGACAAAAACAGGAAACTACAGCACCAACGAAGAAGTGCTGGAAAAACTGCGCAACAAGCATCCCATCGTAGGCAAACTGCTCGAATACAGAGGAGTCAAGAAGCTGCTAAGCACGTATGTCGACGCCCTTCCCGAACTGATTTTGCCCGAAACGGGGAAAATACATACGTCATTCAACCAGACAGTGACTTCGACCGGACGGCTGAGTTCGACCAATCCCAATCTGCAAAACATCCCGATACGCGACAGTGTAGGACGCGAAATTCGCAAGGCGTTTATCCCCGAATGTGCAGAGTGTGTATTCTTCTCGGCGGATTATTCGCAAATCGAATTGCGTATCATGGCGCATTTGAGCGGCGACGAGAATATGATAGAAGCTTTCCTCTGCGGTGCAGACATCCACGCATCCACCGCCGCCAGGATATACAAGGTTCCGACAGATTCGGTTTCCGCCGACATGCGCCGAAAAGCGAAAACAGCCAACTTCGGTATTATCTACGGCATATCCGTCTTTGGTCTTGCCGACCGCCTGAATATTCCGCGCGGAGAAGCGAAGGAACTTATCGACGGCTATTTCGCGACATATCCGCGAGTGCACGAATATATGGAAAAAAGTATCCGCATGGCAAAAGAACATGGTTATGTGGAAACGATCTTCCACCGGAAACGTTATCTGCCCGACATTCATTCGAACAATGCCGTCGTACGCGGATATGCCGAGCGAAACGCGATCAATGCGCCCGTACAGGGGAGTGCGGCCGACATTATCAAGGTGGCGATGGTCAGGATTCTCCGCCGTTTCGAGGAGGAGCGGCTGCGCAGCCGGATGATTTTACAGGTACACGACGAATTGAATTTCAATGTGTGGAAAGAGGAACTGGCATGTGTACGGGAGATTGTGCTGGGCGAAATGGAACACGCCGTTCAACTGCGCGTGCCTCTGATAGCCGACTGCGGCGTCGGAGCAAACTGGCTGGAAGCGCATTGACGGCTACGTGAACTTCTCGACGATTCCATCGCAGGCGTCTTCCAGCAGGTCGAGTACGTAAGTAAAACCCGACGCCCCCCCGTAGTAAGGATCGGGAACATGGTCGGCGCGATGAATCCGGCAAAAATCGGTCATGCGGCAGATTTTTTTCTGTGAATATACATCGGGCGCCATGTCCATGAGGTAGCTCATGTTGACATCGTCCATCCCGACAATCCAGTCGAAACGGGAGAAATCATCCACGCGGACAGGTCTTGAGCGGGAAGTCAGTGCGTATCCCCGTGCAGATGCATGCATGCGCATTCGCGGGTCGGGCAACTCGCCCTCGTGATAACCATACGTCCCCGCAGAATCAATTTCGAAACGCCCGTCCAGTCCTGCCTCGTGCACCTTCTTCCTCAGTATCCCTTCAGCCGCAGGAGAACGGCATATATTTCCCATACACACGAAAAGTATTTTCAGTTTTTCCATCCCTCGTTTTTCGGGCAAAGATACGGAATATTTTCATTGGGCGGGATTGCCTGTTTCTGTCAGAGTGTAGAGAAATGACGTTCCGGAGGACTCTTGTGACAGCCTCCGAACGGAAAAATCCTGAATTTCCTTTCCTGCAATATGAAACGTGATAAAATCGTAATCTCTCCGTAACCCATTCGTAATCGCGCGCAACTACTTTTGCGCCGTCAATCGCAAAAAAACTGCTTTTTCATTTAGGGATTTTCAGCGGTTGAGTTGTTTATTAAAGCAAATACAAGTATGGACAAAGAATTATTGCAACGATACGTAGAAGGAAATGTCACTCCGAAAGAAGCCCGGACGGTAGTGGAGTGGTTAGACGCAGACGGCGAGCACGTGCGCGAATACATAGCGTTGCACAAACTCTACAATATTTCCGTGTGGAACCGAGCTGCGCGGCAACAGCCGAAAGCACGAAAGAATCTGCCGGCGCGGAAAATCGCCATCGAACTGGCCAAAATTGCAGCCGTCTTCCTCGTCGTTTTTGCGGGCATACGCTATTTGGACAGGCCGCAAACGTCCCCTGCCATATTCCATACTCTTTTTGTCCCCGCCGGACAACGCGCGGAACTGACGCTTTCCGACAACTCCAAAATATGGCTGAACGCACAGAGCCGCCTGGTTTATCCCGCCGTCTTCGAAGAAGGCAAACGCGAAATACAACTCGACGGTGAAGGCTTTTTTGAGGTCGCGGCCGATGCCGGACGCCCCTTTACCGTAAAAACAAAGGCGATGGACATACAGGCGCTCGGCACCGAATTCAACGTCATCGCATACGCATCCTATCCCGCCACCGAGATAGCCCTGCTCAAGGGCAGCGTCGTCCTGAACCCCGCCGGGTCGGAACTGTCGCGCCGGATGAACGTCAACGAATGTGTCCGGTGGCAAGACGATGCCTTTTCTGCTTCCACAATACGCAACTACGACTATTTCAGGTGGAAGGAAGGGATTATCTGCTTCGACGAAGCCTCCGTCGGCTCGATTGTGGAAAAACTCGAACTCTACTTCGACGTGAAGATCGACGTAAAAAAGCAGCACATGCTCGATTACCGCTACACAGGAAAATTCCGCACCAAAGACGGCGTCGAACAGGTGCTGAAAGTATTGCAGCTCGAACACAAATTTGCCTATACGAGAGATAATGAACAGAATGTAATAACCATTAAATGAAATTGCCTATGGAAGATGACGGATAAAAGACAACAACGCTCGAACGGCCGGACAGCGCATCCGCACGATCCGGACGGAAAAACGCCGGTAACAGACCGGCAACAGATTTTTTAATCAACAAGTATAATTTAAGAACGTATAAACTTATGAAAAAAAATTGTATCGGGAGTATAGAAACTCCATTATTATTGAAAATTAAACATTTATTGAAAGCTGTAAAATTGAGCTTCATCCTGCTGGCATCATGCATTTCGAGTGTATATGCCGCGGATGCAAATCCCCGGACTGTACGCGTCAACATCCATGTGAACAACATGCCGGCCAGGACGATTATCGACCAGATTGAAAACCAGACGGACTATCTCTTCGTCTACAATCACGAAAACGTCGACGTCTCGCGTGCAGTCTCGCTGCAAGTATCGAACGCCCCGGTGGCGGAAGTCCTCTCGCAGGTGTTCGGACAGACAGATGTAATCTACGCCATGGAGGGAAACAATATCCTCCTGATGAAACGCATCGAGCCTCTCGAAAAACAACAGAACGGCCGGCGAATAACCGGCACCGTAGTCGACATCACCGACGAGCCGGTGATCGGTGCAAACGTGATCGAAAAAGGCACGACCAACGGTACGGTAACGGACATCGACGGAAACTTCTCGCTCATTGTGCCGGACAACGCCACGCTGCAGGTATCCTTCATCGGATATATCACGCAGGAAGTCAGTACATTATCCACGGGGGGGGGCAAATCGCTGGTAATCAAATTGATGGAAGACACCCATGCGCTTGAGGAAATAGTCGT
>JAISXP010000058.1 GCA_031270465.1 Tannerella sp.
GTTTTGCTGCCTTCCTTCAGCGTCTCGTAGAAATCGCGTATCACGCCGTTCGCCCTCACTAAATGACGGTAAGCCTCGTCGCCGGCGGATGTTCCCAGGGCGATCAGGTCGTTGGCGAAATGGTCGTATTCGTCGATGATGATATAGATTTTTTTGCCGGCGGATTCCGCCGCGTTGAAGGCTTTCCGCAACGACGCGATACCGGGCTGTTCAGCATCAATCTGTTTATAAAAATCCTTTTCAGGGAAAATATCCTTATAACCGTACAGAAAATTGCGAACAATATCCTGCACTTTCCGTGAAAGCGAAATCCTGAAATAGTCCTCGCTCGAAGTGTCCAGTCCCGAAAAATCCAGGTTCAGTACAAGATAGGTATTGTGTTTGGGCGTGGGATGCTTCCCGATGTACAGGTCGCCGAACAGCAGCTCGAATTTGTCCGCCTGTTTGATGTCGTAGTAGTGCGACAGCATTGAAAAAAACAGGCTTTTCCCAAACTTGCGCGGACGGGTGAAAAACAGGTTCTTGTTTCCCTCGTTTTCCAGCAGTTCGACAAACCGCGTCTTGTCAACATACGCATAGTTTTCCGTCCTTACGCTTTCGAAATTCGAATTGCCGTACGGCAGGCGTTTTGCTTTTTTCGGTTCCATATCCGTTGCTTTTTTATTGATGATGCAAAGATACATTTTTTCTTTTGACAAAAAATAGGTCACCTGCGAAAAGATACAATTCAAATTGCCGTGTGCATCACTGCAATCCTTCGTGATTCGATACAGTATGACAGCGTCAGAAATCGACAGACATGCGGAAATTCAGCTGGCGGCCGGTCAAGTAGTTCGGAACAGCGTACTGAAGGTTGTAAATATCTGTGACCCAATAGTACGAGCCGGTGTTCTTTATGTCGAACAGGTTGAACAGGTCTACCCCCAGCCAGACATTCTTGAAGTGACGGAAGAAACCGCGCTCCATGACTTCGCTCTCGCCGCTTGCCAGTTGGTAGGTGACGCCCACGTCGACCCTGCGGTAAGGCGGCGTGCGGTAATATCCGGCTTCGTATCCTTTGCGGGGAATGGTAACGGGAAATCCGCCCGCCAAGACGCCTTTGAGGTTCAACATAATATGTTTATTTCCCGGCCAGTAGTCCTGAAAGAAAAGCGAAAAGTTGTAAAGCTGGCTGTTGGGCATGGGCGCCCTGGTCGTGCCGCGGATTGTCTGTTCGGATTGCATCAGCGAAAGGCTGAACCACGAATCCGTGCCGGGGACAAACTCGCCGAAGAGTTTCATGTCTATCCCGGCAATGTATCCCCTGGCGCAATTTTCGCCGTAGTAACGAATCTTCACGTTGTCGACCGTGTAGGGATTGACATTGTCCAACCTCTTGTAATACAGTTCGGCAGTGAGTTTGAAATTGCGTCCGGCAGCAGGAAAGGTGCAGTCGCCTCCTCCGATGAAGTGGACGGAACGCTGTGATTTCAGTTTGTTGTTCAGCGTGATGATGTGGTTTCGATTTTCGTCCGTCGTTTCGACGCGCAATTCCTTGTAAAACGGCGGCTGATAATAAAATCCGGTGGCAAAGCGGAATGTCAGGTTCTGATTGGCCGTCGGGATAAAGCCGACGGAGAGGCGCGGGCTGAAAAGCGCCTCTCTGTTGTAATCCCAGTAACTTCCCCTGACACCTCCTACGACGGTAAACATCCCTTTCGCAATCCTGAATTTGAAAACGTCCTGAACATATCCCGAAAAACGGGTACTTTCCAGTTTGTTATCCGAAAAAAGGTTGGCGATGACGTTTACTTCCGTTCCATTTTGAGGCAACAAGTATCCGGCTGAGTCGCGACTTTCCCATTCGCTGATTTTGTCGGCAATACTTTCGCGCTGCATATTGACGCCCCATTTAAGCCAGTGCAGGGCAGAGAGTTGAGATGTGCCATACAACCCCGCGTGGGCTACGGTTGCCGACAGGCGGTTGCGCGCATGTTCATGAAAATAAGCAAGTGACAAAGCGTCGCCCGAAGTGCTTTCGGTCTCTTCCGAAGCCACGTTGTCCAGCCAGTACCAGCTCGTGATGTCATAGCTTTCTTCCTCTCGCGTGTTGAACGCCGAGGCTTGAAGGCCGATTTCCGTTTTGTCGTTCAGGTTGTATTTCAATGTCATGGCACCATACAGCGTTTCGAACCGATCTCTCTCTTTTCCATCGAAATAGACATTAAAAGACTCTGGCGCATAGGCTGTTCCGAACGATGTTTCACGATTGTGGGGGATGAATCTGTAACTGTTCGACGACACGTTTCCGAGAAAATTGATTTCCCATCGTGGAGCTAACCGGTAAGTCAGATAGGTTTGCAAATCCACAAACACGGGGTTGTATTCCGCATCCGTGTCCATTGTTCCCAGCAGCGAACGGTTTGTCTTGTATCGGATGCCTGTCACCTGCGTAAATCCGCCGGCGGAACTGCCGACGTAAGCGCTTGCCCCCAACATGCTTGCAGAGACAGCGCCTTCGAATGTTTTCGGCTTCTTGTATGTGATGTCCAGCACCGAACTCATTTTGTCTCCATATCGCGCTTCGAATCCGCCAGCCGAAAACTGTACGGATTCCGTCATGCCGGGGTTGATAAAACTGAGTCCTTCCTGTTCGCCGGAACGAATCAGCAGCGGGCGAAAGACTTCAAGCCCGTTCACATACACGATATTCTCGTCGTAACTGCCCCCGCGCACCGAATACTGCGAACTGAGTTCGTTGCTGGACGATACGCCGGCCTGTGTAACTACCAGGCTTTCGATGCTGCCACCCGAAGGGTCGGGCAGTATCTTCATGCGGTTGGCGTCTATCGTTTCCAGCGTAGTCGTGTTTCTTCGCGAAGCAGTCACTTCTACCTGTCCCAGTTCCAGCGATATATAATTCATTTGTACGTTGACGCGCGTGTCGCCGGCCACCGAAGGAATGATTCGCTCGGCTTTATTGTAACCTAAGCAGGAAAACATCAACGTGACGGAATCGCCCGGCACAACCGAAAGGGAATAATATCCCTTCTCGTCCGTCATGGAGCCAATCATTGTGTTTTTTACCTGAATGGCAACCAGTTCAACAGGATTGCCGTCAGCATCCCTCACGTTGCCGGAAATCTTAACCCTCCTGTCCTGTGCAAATATGCCTGTCTGGATTAATAAAAAAAACACTGCGACAAAAGCGCGAATTTTCATCTCGTTAAAATAGTTTTACCATACTACTAACGAGAAAAAAGTCCGAAGCGTATATCTTCAACGTAAAAATATCATTATCTTTGCCTTGTATGAGACAAAAACAAAAGACAGGAAATGATATTTCGCTGATAAGCAGCAAAGAAAATGCGAACAGGTTTTCCGGGCTACGAATAGTCTTCGCCGGCGCAGGAAATGTCGCCACACATTTGTCGGCGGCGATGCAAAATGTCGGAAACGCTGTCATTCAGGTATACAGCCGGACGGAAGAAAGTGCGCAAACTTTGGCGAACCGTTTGCAGACGGAGTGGACAACCGATTTGAAAAAAATTGCCCCCGATGCCGATCTGTATGTTTTTTCGCTTAAAGACGATGTGCTGGCAGAGACAGTTGTGCGTGTCCGGCCGAATAATGCGCTCTGGATACATACGGCGGGAAGCATTCCAATGGACGTGTTCGAGCGCCATGTCGAACGTTGCGGCGTTTTGTATCCGTTGCAGACTTTTTCCTGGAAACGTGAAGTGGATTTCAGCCGTATCCCCTGTTTCGTCGAAGCCCGTTTGCCTGCAGACGAATTGCTGCTGTGCGGGTTAGCAGGGCAAATATCCGGCAGCGTACAGGTGATTGCGTCCGAAAAAAGAAAATATTTGCATCTGGCCGCCGTATATGCATGTAACTTTACTGCACACATGTATACGATGGCGGCAAAAATACTTGAACAGCAGAATATTTCGTGGAAGGTGCTGTTGCCACTGATTGATGAGACGGCAGCAAAAATTCATCTGCTCACGCC
Organism: Tannerella sp.; assembly: GCA_031270465.1. Taxonomy (GTDB): domain Bacteria; phylum Bacteroidota; class Bacteroidia; order Bacteroidales; family Tannerellaceae; genus Tannerella. Next base: position 3,992 of record JAISXP010000058.1, read on the forward strand.
TGTACAGGCACAGACAGGCCCCGCTGTCCGCAACGACCGGCGGGTGATGAATATGCATGAGGATTTGCTGGCAGACGCGGATATGAAACGGATTTATCAATTAATTAGTAATCACATTTATAAAGAATCAATGCATGAGCAGTATCAATTATGACTTGAGAAAAATCAAAGGTTTTCTTTTCGACGTAGACGGCGTATTGTCAACTGACTGCATCCCGTTGGCAGAAAATGGCGATCCGATGCGGATGGTGAACATAAAAGATGGGTATGCACTTCAACTTGCAGTAAAACAGGGTTATCATCTGGGTATTATCACGGGAGGCTATACGGAAAGCGTCAAAATCCGTTTCAAGCGGCTGGGTATTCCACATATCTACATGCGCAGTTCGACGAAGATAGCGGATTACGAGGATTTTCTCCTGAAAACAGGATTGAAAGATGAAGAGATTGTTTATGCAGGAGATGATATTCCTGATTATGAGGTGATGTTGCGGGTCGGTTTGCCGGTTGCCCCTGCCACAGCTGCGCCCGAAATCAAGGCGATTGCAAAACATATTTCGCCACTGCGGGGCGGCGAAGGCATTGCGCGTGAAATCATTGAGCAGACAATGAAAGCGCAGGAACGATGGATGAAAGGCGATGCCTTCGGATGGTAAAGCAGAAAACGTTATGTTGGAAAATTATCATATCATATTGGCATCCAATTCTCCGCGTCGCAGGGAACTGTTGGGCGGACTGGGTTTGGCGTTTGACGTATGCGTGATTCCCGGAATTGACGAGTCGTATCCCGCAGAGCTTCCGCCAATGGAAATACCCGTTTTTATCGCCCGCCGGAAAGCTGGGGCGTATATTCCCTGCATGAAGGCAAACGATTTGATTATCACTGCGGATACGATAGTTGCACTCGACGGCGGGATACTTGAAAAGCCCTGCGACCGGGATGATGCCGTCCGGATGCTGAAAAAACTGTCCGGCCGTACGCACACCGTTGTAACCGGAGTTGTGGTCACTGCCGCTCACAGACAGATAGATTTTTCCGTTGCGTCGGACGTCGTTTTTGCCGCACTGGACGACGATGAAATAAACTATTATGTTGATACACATCATCCTTACGACAAAGCCGGCGCTTACGGCATTCAGGAGTGGATAGGATATGTCGGCGTGCAGGCGATTCATGGATCGTTTTACAACGTGATGGGCCTACCCGTACAGCGACTGTATCAGGAACTGAAAGTGTTTTAACGGTTTACCGCACCAGCATCGAGTCCATTTCCCTGGAATACCTGACATCAGGCGTGTCACCGTCGCCTGCGCAGATGATGTAATACGCTATTTCGGGGATGTTTTCGGCCATGCGGCAGGCGTCTTCCGCGCCCATGACCATGAATACCGTGGCATAGGCGTCGGCCGTCATGCAGTCCGGCGCAACAATCGTAGCGCTAAGTATAGACTGTTCCGAAGGATAGCCTGTGAGGGGGTTTATTGAATGTGCATATTTCTTGCCGTCTTTTACGTAAAAGTTGCGATAGTTTCCCGAAGTAGCCAACCCACATTTACTGCACAAGCGGACTATCCCGTTGATATCGTCGTCCATCAGTCCCGAGCCCTCTTTGGGTTTGCTGATGCCTATCTGCCAGCATTCGCCATTGGGATTCAATCCTTTCACCATCACTTCGCCGCCAATATCAATCATGTAGTTTTCAACGCCTTCACGTTCGAGCAACGACGCCACCACGTCGCAGGCGTATCCCTTTGCAATGGCGGAAAAGTTCAGCATGATGCGCGGGTCGTCCTTCACGACACGGTTTCCTTCAAGGCGGATTTTCCGATAACCGACAAATGCTTTCAGACTGTCAATAACGTGTGGGGAGACAGTGTCTTTCCGTTCGAAACCAAATCCCCATACATTAATTAAGGGAGCTGCCGTTACGTCGAAAAAACCTCCCGACCTTTCCGACACTTCCATCGCTTTGTTGAATACGGTTGCAAACCACACATCTACCTCTGTTTCCTCGTTGCGGTTGACTTTCGCCAGAATGGAATTAGGATTAAACGGGTTCAACGAAAGGTTGAAGGCCCGGAGTTCGGCATCGATTTTGGCTGTTAAAATACTGTTCGATTGGTACTTGATTCGATAGTACGTGTGGAAAACGGTACCGGTCTCTTCGTAGTAGTACGCTTGTTTACAGGCCACAAACATTATGCTCATAATAAGTAATGGCAAAATTTTTTTCATACGTTCCTTTTTTCTGACGGTACAAAAGTAGCAATTTACATGGATATTATCCAAAATGTTTTTCGGTAAAAAGAGACAGTCTTTATTTTTCTTGCAGTAATACGCTGTATATGAGATATAAAAGCTCCTCCATATCAGGAGTTATGACGGGATAGTCCGGACGAAATGTGAACCTCGTCCGGACAGAGAATTTCCACGCCTTACGTGTCTCCGTGTTTCAAAAGAGCCTTGATTTGACTACATTGCCGTGCAATCTGTACCCAACTGAAATGCATCTGAAAGAAAAACGTGTTTTGTATGACAAACAGACGGCTTTTGGTAAGCAAACCTGGCGTTTTGTCAAATAATGGCAGCAAGGCGATTGCATGACAAGATCTTATGTTTACATTTGCACCATGATATGATACTTCATATATTAGTCTTTAGTGGTAAAAAGTGAAAAGTAATTGTGAAAAATTCCGGGCGTGATGTCCGGGATTTTTTTTTCGGGCTATACGCATGGTGTGTTACTTTAGCTCCACTTTGCACCAAACGGGATAGTGGTCTGAAAATGATACTTTACCTATGGTCGCTTCATAAGCTTTGATATTTTGCGAATGGAGGATATGATCCAGCCTGAACCAGAAAAAATTTTGATTGTAGGTGATTCCCACACCGTTGCCTGACTCTTCAAAAGCATCCTTCAGTGAACCGCGCACCGTGCGGTATGTATACGAAATCGGGGTATCGTTAAAATCTCCGCAAACGATAAGGGTGCTGTTTTTAAGGCTTTGTATCTCTTCGGCAATGACTTCCGCCTGTTCGGCGCGGATATGGAACGCTGACCCGAGTTTGTGATGTACCGTTTCGAACAGGTTGTCGAACGTGCCGGTATTGGCATTGTTGATAAATTCGGTGTATTTGGAACGGTCTCTCATTGTCAATTTAAAAGATTCCATGTGATTGTTTATGACGTGAACGTTTTTCCCGTTGACACGGATTTCGTGAATGGTTGAGCCGTTGAATGCGCTGTCGTAGCGAACTTTACGAGATTTCAAAATCGGGTATTTGGAAAAAATAGCCAATCCGATAGTATAGCGGTTGTAGTCCACTAACGGCAGGTGGTAATAGTAGGGGTACATCTTCATGACTTTCAGGATTTTTCCTTCGTAAAGCATTCTATTCGGGGATGTCCCGACCATGTATTCCTGCAAACATACGATGTCGGCATTCGAATCGATAATGTAGCGGATAATCGGATTGGGTTTCTCTTCCGTATGATCCTGATATTTAAAGCCCATTACATTGTAACTTAGTATTTTGACGATATTTTCCGCAGGCGTTTCAGGCCGGAATAAATTTATCGGCGCATAGCTTGTGAGAGGTTTCCAGCAAATCAGAAAAGAACATATCGCGATGAAGAAACGCATCCATTTTCGGAACAGAAGCCAATAGATAAGAAAAAAAAAGTTCATTATCAGGAAAAAAGGGAACAATAATCCCAGATAGGAGAAAAACACGCATTGACTTGGCGAGACGAGGTACGAATATGCCGCAACGATGAATAATAATGTAGCAATCATGTTCAATACCAGCATTGTGCGGTGTATAAATTTGAATCTGAACGTTTTCATTTCTTATTTTCTGCTTGCATTAAAAAGAGCTTTCTTTTCGTCGGCCGACAGGCTTTCGTAGCCCGAGCGTTTCAGTTTATCAAGTATGGCATCCAGATTTTTCATTTCTTTCTGTTTTCGCGCGTTATATTCCATGTCGGTTTCCGGGCGACGTTTGCTTCCGGTCACTTTCATGCGCGGGCGGCGCTTTTTGCCTATGTTGACAACCCGGTCAATCAGGCGATTGATGAATACTGTCAAGTCTTTTCCCTGTTGAAACCGAACGGCAAAGACGATGCCGAACAAAGCACCTCCGATATGAGCGATATGCCCTCCGGCATTTTCGGATGTGATGGACAGCAAGTCGATCAGCAACGCAAACAAAGCCAGATAGATGAGTTTGACACGCCCGACAAGAAACAGGTTTATCTCATAATCTTTCCGGTAGAATGCGACGGCAAAGACGATTGCCATGACAGACGCCGAAGCACCCATAAGCAAGTTGAGGGAAGATGTATCTCTGAAATACGGGAAGACGTTGTATGCAATCATAAACAGCAGAGCGCCGGCAATCCCGCCCATCACGTACATCCCGCCCAGATGACGTTCGCTGAAAAACTGAAGGAATATTTTACCGAACCAGTACAGCCAGAGCATGTTGAACAGTATGTGAATGAAATCGGCATGAAGGAACATGTACGTCAGGATGGTCCAGGGCTGATATATAAATTCGCCCGGCGACGCCGGCATCTGCAGGTAGCGGAGGAAATCGCCGTCGCCCATGCGAAACAGTATCGCCACGATAAAAATCAGACGGACAGCCAAAAACACAGCCACATTGATAAATATCAATTTGGCCAATACATTTCCCCGTGCGTAAAAATATTTTATCCTATTGAAAATATTGTCCATTTCCTCTTTTTTTCTTCCAGTACATAATCATGAAAAATCCGAAAATCATTCCCCCCAAATGGGCGAAATGTGCCACATTGTCGCCACTGAAATTGGCTATTCCCAAAGACAGTTCGAGCAATCCGTATCCGATCACAAAATATTTTGCCTTGACAGGAATCGGCACGAACATGATATATAGCGGCACATTGGGAAATAAAATCCCGAAAGCAAGCAAAATTCCGAACACCGCGCCCGACGCCCCAACGGTTACTATATGATGCACGTTGGGATCGAAAACTATTTGTTCGGCAATACTTATCTGATTTACAGAGGCTATTGATTGAATAGTCCAGAGCCACGTCAGTTCCTGTGTAAGCGCCGCGCCCAACCCGGTGACGAAATAAAACAACAAAAAACGTTTCGGCCCCCAGACCTGTTCGAGGACGCGCCCAAACATATACACGGCAAACATGTTGAAAAAGACGTGTTCGATGGAATGTGTATCGTGCAAGAACATGTAGGTGAAAAACTGGAAAAACCGAAAATTCGATGTGCCGGGGAAATGTAGCCCGAACAGGTCTATCATGTTAATATTCACCTTTGGCAATACGATACTTGCCAACCAGCACAGTAAATTAATTATAATCAAATTTTTAGTCACAGGCGGAATACTACTTAAAAAGCCTGTTCTTCGAAACTGTTCCATTCTTCTTCTGTTTTCAGGCAAAAATATATCATTAATTCTGAATGAGCTACCTAAATTTCTGTAAAAATGTCAAATTTTGATAAAGGATTCCGTTCATTTGGCTGTTTATTTATAAAAATCGCACAGATATACACCACTAAATTTGCTGTTAATAAGCAAGATACGGTTAGGGCTGCCAAAATTTCTCGAGCGTGACCGATGCGCTGTGCACTTCGCCACCCAGCGGCGGGTGAAGTTTGGACACCCTTATTTTAATGTACGCGAGTTGAGGGAAGCGCAATTTCAATGCAGACAGAATACGCCCCGCAAGATTTTCGAGCAGTTTCGACGGCGTACTCATTTCTTCGTTCACTGTCCGGTATACGTCCGCATAGCTGATGGAGTCGCCAATGTCATCGCTTCGCACGGCATTTTCAATACAGCCGGACGCATACTCAAGATCGACCGTAAAATCGTTTCCAACCTTTCTTTCCTGCGGAGCTACACCGTGGGAAGCATGAAATTTCATCGATTTCAATTCAATCACTGTCATCATATATCGTAAAAAAGATTGTGTAAAAGTAGTGAAAAAATAGCCTGATAGTTTTTTTTTACTACATTTGCAGAAATAAAAATATAAAATTTATGGTACGTACAAAACAAAACGAAGAGGCGCCGACCAGTAATGGAGGCATACTCAATGTGTTGGCCGTAGGAACAGCAGTAAAAGGCAGTATTGTCACAGCGTCTGATTTCCGTCTGGACGGACGAATAGAAGGAGACATCACTTGCAAAGGTAAAATTGTTATTGGTCCGAAAGGAAGCATCAAGGGGAACATCCGTTCCGATAATGCGGAAATATTGGGCGAAGTGGAAGGCACCGTGAGGATCAAGGAAAAGTTGATTTTCAAATCGACGGCAGTCATCAAGGGCGACGTATTTATCCAGACGCTCGAGATTGAACCGGGTGCCCGATTCAACGGCACTTGTACGATGTCTGGGAAAAATCCGCTGGAGAACGACGAAACGCCGGCGAATGAGATCCCCGGAAATACAGTCGTTCCGCCGGCGAAGTAAAAACATCATCCCGTCACCGGCCGCAGTCGGCCAGCATTGAGCGGATTTTTTGATTAAATTCATCGGATTCAAGAAGTTTTTCGAGTGTGAGATGCATCTTGTACTGCCAATAGTGGTGAGGATTGGCCGGTATGTTGATGCGTTCGTCTTCAGCACGCGGATGTTTCAGCGCGTCGCTTATGGCAAGCCAGTCCTGAAGCGGAATAATGGTGAGGATGGAAGACGCGCACAGATGATTTTTGAGTATCTGTGCAGCGATTTTTGCCGGGCAGGCGGCCGGCGCCGTACCGCTTTTCCGCAAGACGGACTGGTAGTATTGTTGTCTCTTTTCGGGATTTTCTTCCCACCAGAGGCGCAGTGGACTCATGTCGTGGGTCGACGTGGTGCAGACGGACAGGTAAGGCAGCCTGCTCAGGCACGCGAAATGTTCGCCGGGCAATTTTGGCGCACGTTCCAACTCGAGGCTCAGGATGTGCAGTTGAGTCATTACCTCGTGAACGGATGCAGGTATCATGCCCAAATCTTCACCGCAAATCAACATATCCGTGCTTTCGATAAGGGGGACGAGCCGTTTGAGGGCTTCGGCTTTCCAGAAAGCATTGTGCCGTTCATAAAAGAAATGGCTGGAAAGCCGGTCGAACGCAGTTTGTGCCCGCGCGGATAATTCCGCATACGCAAACGACTTGTTCCCGGCGATGCGGGGATGATATTTGGTTTGTTCATACGGATCCTTCAGGAAGAGGACTTCGCTGGCAATGGCAAACAGTCCGTCCATAATTTCGCCCGAAAGCGCATCGGCATGGTTTTTGAATATGCTTTCAATCTTTTTTTGCGTGTCGCATAATGGTTTAAGTATCAAATGTTCATCATCTTCGTCAATCAGGAACGCATCGAGATACTTTCGGGCTTCGGCGCTGAAAAGTTCGTCTAAAAATCGGCGGTGTATGCGCGGTTTCAGCAATCGCCCGTCCCATTCCAGGCCAAACAGCTCAATCTCATTGACGGAGAACGGCAGGGCAGGTCTGAAATGTCCACAAAGTCCTTGTACAAAATCGGTCGGCACTTCCCAGATACGGAAAAAACCGAGTATGTGGTCGATTCTGAAACAGCTGAAGTAATCTTCCAGCTTGCAAAAACGTTTTTTCCACCAGATGAAACCGTCCCTTTCCATGACATCCCAGTTGTAAGTGGGAAAAGACCAGTTTTGTCCGGTCTCGGAAAAATCGTCGGGAGGAGCTCCTGCCTGCCCGCTGCTGTTGAAATATACCGGCTCAATCCATGCATCGACGCTCGTTCGGTGGATGCCGATAGGCAGGTCTCCTTTGAGAATGACGCCCTTTTTACGTGCATAATCCGATGCTTGCCTGAATTGGGTGTGCAGGACAAATTGCAGAAAGTAAGTGAATGATAACTCGGAATATACCTTGCTGTCTTCCCTGCAAAGCGTTTGTATCCGGCGTGGGCTGTAACGGACATCTTCGCCCCAGCGGATGAAGTCGGACGTTTGATATTTTTCTCTGAAGAAACAAAAAGCGGCATACGGAAGCAACCAGACTTGATTGGTTCTCAGGAACGATTTGAATGCCGCCGATTTCAGGATACGCGAACCTTCCTGTTCGAAAAAATCGCGGCAATATTGCAGTTTATATTTCTCAACATTCTCGTAATCAACAACATTCTTTTTGTTAAGTATTTGTTGTTTGCGATGATAGGACGCCGTCTTCTTTTCATCTTTCAGAGCGCCCATTTCTTTCAGCGAAATGTAAACCGGATGCAGCGCATAAATCGAAATCGCGCTGTAAGGATACGAGTCTTCCCATGTATGGGTACGTGTCGTATCGTTTACAGGCAAAATCTGAATCAGGCGCTGGTTTGTATGTGCCGCCCAGTCAACAAGCAACTTGAGGTCATGCAAGTCTCCGATACCGAAACTGTGTTCCGAACGCAGCGAAAAAAGGGGAACGACGACGCCTGCGCCTTTCCACGGCGTACGGTTGTCGCAGTATGGATATTCGGATACGACAAATACCGCCTTTTCATGCCGGGGAAGGGGTGGCAGTGTTCTGTTTTCGCCTGCCTCCCACCGACATTCCTGCTTCGTCCTGTTGCGAAGAAGAAATTTGTATTCAACCGGGAAAGTTATTTCGTTGATACCAAGCCTGATTTCCCATTCGGGGAAATGCGTGCAAATCATTTCCTTCGCCTTTTCGGGTTGCCACATTCCGAGCGCATCCTGATTGCCCGAAATGGCAACATGCTGATTTTTTTCAACATAAGGATTGCATACACGAATGATCACTTCCATGCCAGCCTCTTTTGCGGGATAAGCCTGCGGTGCGCGTGCAAATATCGTCCGAGTAAATGCAGATGTGTAAAGCGCAGGATTTTCCGGTGCAATCTGCCAGTAATCAAAAAGATAATACCGCTCTTGATCGGGAGAAAATTGCACTTTGTGTTTTCTGCCGCGAGGTTCGGATATGGTTGTTCCGTCTGGCATTTTCAACACGTAGCGATAATCAAGCGTTTTGACAAAGACAGGAATTTCCACATCCAAAGTCCACTGTCCGTCGCCGCGGCAGTCCATTTCCTTTGCCGAAACGATTTGCCACGCACCCAGTTCGTCAACAGCCCCAACAATGCAGACTTTTTGCCCGGCGTCGGTGAAATAATGGATGTTAAATGTAATTCTCATTCGTTATCAAACTGTTTATCAGCATTTTGAAGCTCCGCAGTTCGAGCAGATTACACAACCCTCCTGATTAATAAGACTTTCCATTCCGCAATGCCCGCATTTTCCTTTTGTGGGGCCATTCGGCAAATATTTCCTCAAAGCCCTTTCTACGCCGTTTTTCCAGGTGTTGATAGATTCGTCATCCAGTTCCAGACCTTCTACGAGTTTGACAACCTGATCGATAGGCATTCCGTAGCGGAGTACGCCCGAAATCAGTTTGGCGTAATTCCAGTAAACCGGTTCGAACTTGCCGTCCAGCCCTTCCAGCGTCATTTTGAAACCGCGTTTGTTTTTGAACTGGAAATCATAGTGTTTCGTGCCGTCGACGTTGTATATTTTTATGATGGTGCCTTTTGTCACGTTTTTAGGCAGCATGATACCCTCGTCGTCGTCGGCCAGACCGGTAAAAATTTCGTACGGACGGTCGTTTAAAAGTCCGACGAAAGCAATCCATTTCTCCCTGTTGTTCTGAAACTTGACGACGTCGGCATCCAGTTCGCGCGGACGTTTTGCCACGATGACGGGCGGTTCGATGCATTCACGATCTTTTTTCTTTTTGCTGTCGGGCGCCAGCAATATGCCCGAACGGGAGCCTTCGCGGTATACCGTACAACCTTTACATCCCGATTTCCACGCTTCAATGTATAACCTGTTCACTAATTCTTCCGTAGCCTCGTTCGGCAGGTTGATGGTTACGCTGATGGAATGGTCTACCCACTTTTGGACACGTCCCTGCATTTTTACTTTCTGTACCCAGTCTACATCGTTGGATGTAGCCTTGTGATAAGGTGATTTTTCGACGATTTCATCGATTTCACTTTGCGTATATTGTTTTGAGACAGAATATCCCTGCGTCTCCATCCATACGTTGAATTTATGATGAAATACGGTATATTCTTCAAACGCATCGCCTGTTTCGTTCACGTAATCTACTCTGGCGGACTGGTCGTTCGGATTCACTTTGCGACGGCGTTTGTATACCAGCATAAAGGCCGGTTCGATGCCCGATGTCGTTTGGGTCATCAGACTGGTGCTTCCCGTCGGGGCGATGGTCAGACATGCGATATTTCGCCGTCCATATTTGACCATGTCGCCGTATAATTGCTCGTCTTCAGCCTTCAGGCGATTGATAAACGGATTGTTTTCTTCGCGTTTGGCATCGTAGATTTCGAAAGCGCCGCGTTCTTTTGCCATAGTGACGGACGAGCCGTATGCTGCCAGAGCAAGTGTTTTTTGGATGGTTTCGGCAAAATCTGTGGCATCTTCTGTTCCGTAACGCAGATTCAGGGCGGCCAGCATATCGCCTTCAGCGGTGATACCCACTCCTGTGCGACGTCCCTGCAACGTTTTCTTTTGAATTTTTTCCCACAAGTGCCTTTCCGTCTGCTTTATCTCCTGCAATTCGGGGTCTTCGTCGATTTTTTGCAGGATTTTTCCAATCTTTTCGGATTCGAGGTCAATGATGTCATCCATAATACGCTGTGCCAAGGCCACATGCTTCTTAAACAAGTCGAAGTCAAAGCGGGCTTTATTCGTAAACGGGTCTATCACATACGAATACAGGTTAATCGCCAGCAGCCGGCAACTGTCGTAGGGACAGAGCGGTATTTCGCCACACGGATTGGTCGATACCGTGCGGAATCCCAAGTCGGCATACGAGTCCGGCACTGATTCGCGAATGATTGTATCCCAGAATAATACACCCGGCTCGGCCGATTTCCAGGCATTGTGGATGATTTTTGCCCACAATGCGGTTGCGTCAATTTCCTTTTTCACTTTAGGGTTGGACACATCAACCGGATATTGCTGTGTGTAAGGCGTATGGTTGATGACAGCTGTCATGAAATCATCGTCTATCTTTACGGAAACATTGGCGCCCGTAACTTTTCCTTCCGTCATTTTGGCGTCTATAAACGATTCCGAATCAGGATGTTTGACAGATACACTCAGCATCAGTGCGCCTCGCCGTCCGTCTTGCGCCACTTCGCGGGTCGAATTGGAATATCTTTCCATAAACGGTGCCAGTCCGGTAGAAGTCAGCGCCGAATTTTTCACAGGCGAGCCTTTTGGCCGGATATGCGACAAGTCGTGTCCCACGCCTCCGCGCCGTTTCATCAGTTGCACCTGTTCCTCGTCAATGCGAATGACGGCGCCGTAAGAATCTGCGTCGCCGTCTAATCCGACCACAAAGCAGTTGGACAGGGACGCAATCTGGAAATCGTTTCCAATTCCGGTCATCGGGCTTCCTTGCGGGACGATGTAACGGAAATGGTCGAACAGGGCGAACAGTTCCTGTTCGGATAAAGGATTCGGGTATTTTTTTTCGATCCGGGCAATTTCTTTTGCCAGGCGCCGATGCATATCTTCAGGCGTTTTTTCGAAAATATTACCGAAAGCATCTTTAAGGGCATATTTGTTTGCCCAAACTTTTGCAGCCAATTCATCGCCTGCAAAATATTTCAGAGAAGCATTGTAAGCTTCGTCAAAAGAGTATGTTTTCAAATTCGGCATAATGTAAATTTTAATTGCTGCAAATTTATGAATTATTTTCCGCGCTGTCCAAATTATTCGACAAGAAAATACGGAATTGTTAATAAGTTTTCCGCTTTTTGCATTCAATCTGCTAATATAAAACAGTATAGCAAACAGGATCTATCTCGAAAATTATCCAAAACGAAAAGGCAGCCAATGTTATTGTTGTTCGAATGATGAATTGCAGGGAAAATGGGAAACGAAAAAAAGCGAAGTTGCTTCGTGCGTATGCAGGATAAAAATGGAAATGAAAAACAAAGGCAGGTCGCAAATCGGTTTGCCCCTTAGTACGCCTGCCTTTCAAATAAAGAATTAAAGAGATTGGAAAATATAACTTACTGTTTCAATTTGCGTTCAAGAGATTCAATCATGGCTTTGAAAGATTTATCCGTTTCCATCTGGTTTTTTATCGCTTTGATTGAGTGCAGAACGGTGGCATGATCTTTTCCGCCGATGCTTTTTCCAATATGCGCAAGCGAATGGTCGGTATACTTTTTAGCCAGATACATGGATATCTGACGTGCCAGAACGATTTCTCTTTTCCGCGAAGAGGATTGAATCAATGATTCGTCCATGTTGAAGTGTTCGCATACCACTTTGATTATTTTTTCGATGGTAATTTGACGATTCTCTATCATAACCATTTGACCGATGACTTCCTGTGCTAACGTCATATCTATTTTTTTCCTGTTTATAAATGAATTGGCCGATATTGAGATTATGACGCCTTCCAGGTCGCGTACGTTTTCCGTTACATGCTCCACAATGTAGTTGAAGACGTCGTTGTCGATGCTAATATTTTCCTCTTCCATTAAATGTCTTAGTATCTGTTTCCTCAATTCATAATCGGGGCGATCGATTTTTGCATTCATCCCCCATTTCAGGCGGGTGATGAGCCGAGCTTCCATGCCCTGCAATGCCACGGGCGGCTTATCCGACGTCATGACAATTTGTTTCCCCAACTGGTGCAGATTGTTAAATATCTGAAAGAAAGCATGCTGCGTTTTGTCCATCCCGATAAATTCCTGTATATCATCCATGATAAGGACGTCGAGACTTTGATAGAAAGCCAGGAAGTCGTACGTCGTATTTTTACGGACGGCATCGATGTACTGAATGCGGAAAAGGTGTGACGAGACGTACAAAACACGTTTTTCGGGATGAAGTTTGCGCGTTCGCAAGCCAATGGCATGACACAGATGGGTTTTCCCCACGCCCGTATCGCCATAGATAAACAGCGGATTAAATGCCGTTTTGCCGGGTTTTTCGGCGATGGACATGCCAGTACTTCGAGCCAGCCTGTTGCTTTCGCCTTCAAAGAAGTTATCAAACGTATATTTGGCAACAAGCTGAGAATCCAATTCTTCTGCTTTTCTGTCTTTCTCAGGATGGCTTCCCGTCTCTGGCGCCGAATTTCCGACTACTACACGGTAGCTCAAGGATGTGCCCGTGCCGAAAACACGTTCGAGCGACATGTGCAATATATGGATATACTTCTCTTCCAGATATTCGTAAAAGAACTGGCTGGGTACCTGAACCGTAATTTTCTTGTCCTGATACGATATGGGAATGATGGGACGGAACCACCTCTCGTAGGTTGTTTCCGACACAACGCCCCTGATAACGGCTAAACATTCGCTCCACAATAACTGATAATCTGACTGCATTTTTTTATTGTTAAAATATCCTTATCTATATCTCCTTTTTCGCCTGTAAAGTTCGGGAATAAATTTCAAATAGAAAAGAGCGCTCTGCGGAATGTTTTTTTGCGTATATGCACTTCTCTGTTTATGAGAAGATTGCTTCTATTTATTTATGATTTTGCTTGTTACATGCCGGACTGCCATTCTCTTTTCCTTTTTTTCCGCATCATATGCGTTTACAATATTCATTGAGATTTATTGTGTTATTTTTACTCTCGCGGAAACATTCATAGAATCAATAAATTACTCTTTTCGAAAAAAATGCAGATTCTGCAAAAATTAGAATCATTCCAATCATACAGCCTGCCCTGTTTCAGAAAACGGAGAAATGGATGTATTTCCTGGGGTGCTGCTGAAAATCAATGATAAGGTTTGATGCATTATTAATTGTCTGATTGATATTATTATACAGTAAAGTATCGTTCAGAAGAAGGCCTAATGAATTGTCCGTTGCGTTCAGTTTGACGGTCGTCCTGTTCAGATTTCCAAGCGTAATATTTAACATGTCCACGCTTTCGGACAGGTTCAGCCGCTTCAAGTTGTCGCTCAGTTCGACGAAGTTTCCTGTCGTGGTTTTCAGATCGCCGGCAATGGCGGGGACGTCCTGTTCCAGCAGTCGATTCAACTGGCGGGACGATACTTCCAGACTGGCGGTCGTCTGCTCGATATGCGCCAGCGACTGCGCCAGTGAAGGATGGTTTACGAGCGTTTGCAGTCCGTAGAGGATGGAGTCCAGTTTGGGCAACATGTCGGTGAGTTGAGGAAGCAGTTGTGTCTGGACGGCTACCATCATGTCGTCCTGAGAGCGGCCTTCGATCGTCGAGCCGGGTTCAAGGTATTCGTCGACGTATGTGTTCAGGCGGATATGCAACTCTGCGCCGCTGAGAAGCGTCTTTTCAAGTGTTACGTAGCTGCCTCTGTTGATTCGCATCCCCTTGTCGAGATGGATTTCGACGCTGATTTTGTTTGTCGTCGAATAGTCGTAGTCGATTTTGTGTACCAGCCCGACCTTGAAACCTTCCACAAAGACAGGACTTGAAACGACAACATCTTTCACATTGGAACACGTCACGTAGTAGTAATTGACCGACTTGAACAGGTTGATACCTTTCAGATAATTGAAGCCTACATATAATAATGTAAGGCTTATGATGGTTACAATTCCGATAACCATTTCTTTTGTAAACTTAGCTTTCATACTGGTTTTGTTTTGCACAAATGCGTGCGGTTATTATTGATATTGTTATATTTATCTTATTTCTCATTTGGGTTTAATCTTTTGCCGTCTCTTGTCCGGATGATAAAAGCGTCTTTGAAATCCTTAGACACTTTTTTTTGTATTTGCTGTATGGCGTTGAAATCCGTCGATTCGCCGTAAGTGTATTTATACAGTCTGTTTTCTTCATAATAATCTGCTTTATATCCTTTTAGTTTTGGCGAACCGGCAGGCAGCCTCTTATCCGACGACAATATCTGCACTTTATAGACTATTTGCCTGTTTGCATGATTTGCCGGCGCCGTCTGCTCTTTGCCGGTCGTGTCGGCCGTTGTTTGCTTTTGTTCGTTTTTTGCCGGATTCGCACTTCCGTTGCGTATCTTTGAGGCGCTCGAACTGTCCGAATAGCTTTGTCTGCGGTCAAAATCATCCTTGTATTTCGCAAACGCGGTGTAGATGGATTTTGCCAGCTGATTTTGACCGGCTTCCGAGCGCATGTACTTTTCTTCCTCTCTGCTGGAAATAAAACCGAGTTCGATCAGGACGCTCGGCATGCTTGTCGCCTTGAGCACAAGGAATCCGGCCTGCCGTACGCCGCGATTTGTGCGTTTGGCGGATGCAAATGCTTTCTGAATCCCGGATGCGAGCGATATGCTTTGTTCCAGATACGTGTTTTGCAGATATTCGAAGATGATGTACGATTCCGACGAGTTGGGATCGAATCCTTCGTAGCGCTGTTCATAATTGTCTTCCAGCATGATAACGGAATTTTCGAGCATGGCGACTTCCAGATTTTCCTGTGTTTTGGCGAGTCCCAGCGTATACGTTTCCGCGCCTTTCACGCTTGAGGCTTTTTTTATGGAGTTGGCATGGATTGAAATAAACAGGTCGGCATTGTGACGGTTGGCAATATTGGCGCGCTCGATGAGTTCGACGAAACGGTCAGTCTTGCGCGTGTAAATGACATTCACATCTTTGTGTTTGTCCGAAATCATTTTGCCCAATTTCAGCGCCACGGCAAGGTTGATGACCTTTTCTTTTACGGCAGAACCTATGCTTCCGGGGTCCCTGCCTCCGTGTCCGGCGTCAATTACGACCGTAAAAGACTGTTGCTTGTCCCTGAGTACAGGGGTTGCCCACGCAAACAAAAATGCGAGTAGTCCGACTGTCGTTATAAATGTCTTACGTTTCATTCGTGCACCAATCCTTCGAGTACGGCGACAAAGTTAATGATTTTCTACTGAATGAGAATAAAAAAGTCTCTGCGAAGCATCCATTGCGTTGCCGTCCGTCTCGAGTTCGACAATGGTATTCACCGGTTTCAGTTCCCTTGCCGAAAACTCAACCGTATAGCCCGTTTCCGTCGATGTCAGTTTCACATCCCCGCCATCGACAAGGCGACAGGAAAGAATTTTCAAGCCGATATCAGGCAACACGATTTTCACCCCCTCCAAATCCCGGCGCAGGATGTGCAGGAAAATCCTGTTGTCTTTCCGTGTGCTGACACCCCAGACGTCCGGTTTGTAGGGGCCTCCGCGCGTACCGTAAATTGTATGGCCGTATTTCAGAAGCCATTGTCCCATTTCTTTTAACCGCTCGACTTGAAGCGGCTCAATTTTACCGTCGGATTTTGGGCCAACATTGAACAGGAAATTGCCGTCGCCACCCGCCGAGCGTATCAGCCCATGCAGACACTGTTCGAGCGACTTGACGCGGTCGTCGGGTTTCCACGCCCACTGGTCGGCAATCGTCATACAGGTTTCCCAGGGGCGCGTATCCTGAAAATCGCCTATATACTGTTCGGGCGTATCGAAATCGCCTTTTGCTCCGGTACGGTTATTCACCAGTATGCCGGGCTGCACCGTTCTTATCCTGTCAATCACGCTTTGGCCGCGAATGGAATCGAAGCATTGCGGGACATCGTACCACATCACCAGCAGCGGGCCGTATTTCTCGATAATCTCCACCGACTGGTTTTTCAGATATTCCGTATACCGGTCTATATTCGAGACTTCCCGCGCTACACTTCCTCCCTGACCTGTCAGCGGGAAATCCGGATGATGCCAGTCGCAGGTAGAATGATAAAAGCCCAGCGCCATTCCCTGTTCCCTGCATGCTTCGGCAAGTTCCTTCATGACGTCGCGGCAAAACGGCGAGTGCATGATATTGTAATCGGTATATTTCGTGTCCCAGTTACAAAATCCATCATGATGTTTCGACGTGAAAACGATGTATTTCATCCCCGCAGCCCTGGCAATCGAGACCCATTCGCGGGCATTGAACTTCACCGGATTAAACTTCAGGTACAGACTGTCGTATTCTGATACGGAAATTTCGCGACCTCGCGACCAGCCTATTTCGGTACCTTTCAGTGATACGGGACCCCAGTGGATAAACATTCCGAAACGGGCGTCTTTCCACCATTCCAGTTTCTCCGAATGGCTTTCGGGAAAAACCGGTTTTGCAGCATCCTTCCGCGAACAGGCTGACAGGGCTGCCGCAGCAAGAAACAGCGCTGCAAGTAAACGTAATTTCATCTTTGTGTCGTGCATATTTGTTTATTTTTATTTGATATACAAACTTGTTTAATCTTCAATTCATATCTGTTTTATTCGTGACAAAAGTATAAAAATTTATTTTATCCGACAATATCATTTTTTTCCTGCGGATGGGCATTTATAATTGCTGGAACGGATTCGGGATATTCGCGCCTCTGATATAAACTGCAACAGGCCGATGCCGAAGACTTGAAAGAATTGAATATGCTGGAAGAAAAAATTAAAAAAGATAATACTACTTCGTGCCGTCAGGATAAGCTGTCTGCTTTCGAATCCACATCAGCATTTCGTTCAGGACAGCCGGCGAAACGGTTTGTTCTATTGTTGCATACTCTGCCGGCAGGCCGGTGTTACATTCCTGAAACAGATGATTCAGCCCGGGAAAGACCTTTGTCGTAACCCGTTTGTTGCCGCCTCTGGCCAGCGCCGCCCGGATGGCTTCCGGATTCTCTTTGGCTGGAACCTGCAAATCCTTTTCGCCGTTGAGCGCCAGTACGGGACATTTCACCTTTTCCAGTACCGGAGCAGGGTCGTATCCGAGGAGATACCGCATCCACGGATTTGTCAGACTTTCGACTGTTGCTTTGATAAAATCGCCTGTATATGCTTCCTTTGCGGCATCCGCCGGAATACGCTTTACGGCCTGCTCCAAATAAGCTGTCAGGTCGGTTTTTAACTGTTCCGTATCGGTCGACCGCAGTACGAGGTCAAACGCGCCTTCGTTAATGCTTCCGGCCTGTTTCCTGTCCGCCTCGCCGACGCCGGACGCTTCGGCAATCAAGTCCTGCTGCAGCAGAAGAATCCGGTCGCTCCGAAGCCCCGGGCCGGCCAGCAGGACGATGAACGCAATGTCGCTATTGCGGGCGGCAATCATCGGGGCAACGATTGCCCCTTCGCTGTGTCCTATCAAACCGATCTGTTTTTTGTCAATCCCGTTGCGGGTTTGCAGGTATTTCACGCCGGCTTCCGCGTCTTTTGAAAAGTCGTAGCTTGTAGCCGTTTTAAAGTTTCCGGTCGAGGCTGCCGTGCCGCGGTCGTCGAAACGCAGCACGGCAATGCCGTTACGGGTCAGGTAATCGGCAATGACGAGGAACGGTTTATGTCCCAGGAGTTCTTCATCACGGTTCTGCGCGCCGCTCCCGCTTATCAGGACGACGGCAGGAAAAACGCCGTCGTCCTGCGGCATCGTCAGCGTGCCGGCCAGTGTAATGCCATCTTCCCTGTTTTCGAACGAAACCTCTTCTTCGCGGTACGGATAAGGCCTTTCCGGCTCCTGCGGTCGCGCCGGATTTTCCTTTTCAGCGGGTTGTCGCGAAAGATTCAACGGGAACGACTGACCCATTTGCGTGAATGTGCCGGTGATATTTCCGTCGTCGCCCAGAACGCCCTCATACGTAACGCCTATGCTGGCAACGGACAGTTTCAGAACAGCATTCCCGTAACTCACGGACGTGACGGGAATGCCTTTTGCGCCCTGGTCGGGGCTGTCCATCGTGGCGCCGTATCCCGATTCGTTTTTTTGAATATGAAAGACCAGTCGCAATTGAAAGCCCTGCACTTTCAAAATGCCGTTCCAGTCGCCGCCGATGTCTTGCCCCCAGCCCTCCGGAGATGCAAGGCAAATCATTATTAAAAACAGTAATCGCCTCATTTATATATACTAAAATAATTTTCAAAACTTTCTTCCCGATTTGGTTTTCACCGAAGAGCAGAAATCCGCTTCCTTTCTTTTGTGAAAATCATGGCAAAGTTAGCAAAAAATCGAATTCTGCCAGTATGCTGTCCCCGGGAATTCGTGAATCCAATGGGGATTACAGTCGATACGCTGAACCGGCAGGTTTATTTTTTTGACGAGGGCAAAATCGTGAAATACGATTACGACAAAAAAATCCCCACAATGTCAATAAGCCTCCCCATCGCATACAAATTCAACGGAAACCTTTATCTCAAGGATTACTGGAGCGATACCGTCTACGTAGCGGACGGAATCCATGACGCCAATGCTTACGCGGTCATACAGAAAGGAAGGTTTGTCCCCTGCGATGTGCCTGACCGGTCTCTGGTTCAGGGAGGAGAACCGTCGCCCGAAGACAGAGCTACCATATATGCCCACCCTGACCAGTTAGTCATAAAAGGCAACCATAAAATAACGGACGAACATTATGACCGGTACCGGAAAATGGTCGAAAAGCTGGACCCGGAAGACAATCCGGTGCTGATGATTCTGAAACTGAAGAAATGGGCAGTGGCGGTCCGGGGCAGAGAGGGCATTTGTAATACAGTTTCAAAGGGTGTATTTCAAAATATATAACAGGAAGTTGGAAACAAATGTGTATTTTTGCCGGACAAAACGAGGTATATGAAAAAGAAAGACTGGAAAGAACGTCTGGGGATTACGTATTCTACAAACCCGGATTTCACGTATCGGACGGAAGAAGAAACGGGTGCGGCCACTCTGCCCGAAAGACAGCAGGCGCTGCGTATTTCTTTGGACAGGCGTCATCGCGGCGGGAAGACGGTCACGCTCGTCACCGGATTTTGCGGCGCGGACGAAGACCTGCAGACATTAGGCCGGCTGCTGAAAATCAGATGCGGTGCGGGAGGATCCGTCAAAAACGGCGAAATCGTCGTACAGGGCGATTTCCGGCAAAAGGCGCTGGAGATTCTTCAGAAGGAAGGTTATGTCAAAAGCCGTATTGTGTGAGGCATGTACCAAATAGCTGAAATATGTTGACAATATACCGCGCATCTGCAGGAACGGGCAAAACGCATACGCTGACGGGTGAATATCTCCGCCTGCTTTTCAAGGGAACCGACCTTCATCCGCACATTCTGTCCGTTACGTTTACCAACAAGGCGACGGAAGAGATGAAAAACCGCATCCTGAGCGAACTGCATCTCATGGCATCGGGCAAGCCGTCGGACTATCTCCGCCTGCTGACGGCGGAATACGACAAAACGGAAGAGCAAATCCGCCGGCAGGCAAAACATATCCTGATTCGCATTCTGCACGATTACGCATCTTTCAACGTCAGCACCATCGACCATTTTTTTCAGCAAATCATGCGGGCTTTCATCCGCGAACTCGGATTGCAGGGAAACTACCGCATCGAAATGGATGTCGACACTGTTTTGAACGAATCGGTCGACAATCTGCTTGCCGGACTGGACAAACCCGAAAACAAAGACCTGCTGGGATGGCTTCTGCGTTTCAGCGAAGAAAAGGTCGAACGGGGCGAAAGCTGGGACATACGAAAGGAAATCATGCGGCTGAGCGCCGAACTCTTTAAGGAAAAATACAAGGCGTCGAGCAGGGATATCAAAAAGGATATTGAAGACAAACAGGCACTTGCAGAATATAAAGATATGCTCTGGCGCATCATCCGCACCGCCGAATCGGAAGCGCGGCAGTTGGGCGAACAGGCGCTTTCGATCATGGCGCGGCACGAACTGACGCCGTCCGATTTCAAGGGCAGCAGCCGCTCGCCGCTGTTTTTTTTCGAACGTCTGTTCAACGGCGTGATGAACGAGCCTTCCGCAACGTTCAGAAACCTTGCCGGCAACGAAGAAGCGCTCTGCACCAAAACAACGCCTCCCCACAAACGGCAGGCAATCGGCGAGGCTTTCCGCAGCGGACTGGACGACTGCATACAGCGCACGATACGCTTTTTCGACCGCCTTACACATTATCGTACCGCCCGCGAAGTGGCGCGTTTTTACTACTCGCTGGGAATCCTTACAGACATTTCGCTCCGGATAAAAGACTGGATGGAAGAACGCAACAGCATGTTCATCGCCGACACGACCGATTTACTGAACAAAATCATCGACGGCAGCGACGTCCCCTTTATTTATGAAAAGACCGGTACACGCATCGACTACTATATGATCGACGAATTTCAGGACACGAGCGAGATGCAGTGGCGCAACTTCCGGCCGCTGATTCGGGAAAGTCTTTCGTACCGTCACGACAACCTGATTGTGGGCGACGTGAAGCAAAGCATCTACCGTTTCCGCAACTCGGACTGGACTTTGCTGGACGAACAGGTCGGCAAGGATTTCCCGAAAGACGCGACGGTCGAAAAAACGCTGGCCGACAACTGGCGCAGTCACCGCCTGATAGTCGAGTTCAACAACGTCTTTTTCACCGTCGCGCCGCTGCTGCTTCAAAAACAGTTCAACAATGGCCTGGACGAATCCGCGCTTGGCGAAGAGCAGCGCAACATGTTCGCTTCGAAAATCGTTTCGGCATACGCAAAAAGCTTCCAGCACGTATCGCCGCCATTCCGCAACAGGGACGGGCACGTGCGGATTGAATTTCTGGCCGACGGCGACGAAACGGACTGGAAAGACGAAGCGATGGCACGCCTGCCCCGCTTGGTTGAACAGTTGCAGGACAAAGGATTTTCGCTGCGCGACATAGCCGTGCTGGTGCGTACCAAAGCCGAAGGCGTGGCGGTTGCCGACACGCTACTCGCCTGCAAGGAATCGCACGCCGATTCGCCGTACGGATACGACATCATATCCGAAGACGCGCTGATTATCGGCAACTCGCCTTCCGTACGCTTTATCGTCGCCGTGATGCAATATGTGAACCATCCCGAAGACACTCTCCTGCACAAGTTTGCGCGTATGCAGCATATTGCCCTGCGCCTCAAAGCCCGCCCCACATCCGGCGAATCGATGGCCGATGCAATGAAATCAGGATTCCCCGAACAGATTATCCCGGAACTCAGGCGGTTGTCGCACCGTTCGTTTTACGAAATGGCGGAAGGCATCTACCGGCTCTTCGAACAGGATATTCCCGAAAAGGAACAGGTATTCGTACAGTCTTTCCTGGATCTGGTTGCCGAATATACGGCAAAGGAACCTGCCGACGCCGACAAATTCCTGCGCTGGTGGAAGGAGACGGGCTGCCGGGCGAAAATCGCAACGCCCGATACGCAAAACGCCATCCGTATACTGACAATCCACAAATCGAAAGGACTGGGTTTCAAGGCCGTCATTGTGCCGTTTGCCGACTGGGAAACCGAACCCAGGAGCGGTACGGTTTTTTGGTGCCATCCCCGCGAAGCGCCTTTCAACCGTTTGCATCTGGCGCCCGTAGGCTATTCCAAAGAACTTGGCAAGACAATTTTTGCCGAAGATTATTATCATGAAAAGCTATATGCCTGCATCGACAGTCTGAATGCGCTGTATGTGGCCTTCACACGTGCAAAAGAGGAACTGGTTGTCTACGCGCCCAACGCCGGAGCAAAACGCACGAAACAGATTTCCCAATTAATTCGCGACGTCATACAGGCGGAAGGATTCGGCGAGACGGCCGAAGGCGAGAAACTCGTGGCATTGTCCGAAGGATTTCGCGAAGACGAAGACCTGTTTGAATGGGGCGACTGGTGGCAGACGGGAACAGGCCGGGGCGATTCGCCGCAGGAGATTTCCCTGAAGCGTATTCCGTCCATCCTGCCCGACGACCGCATCCATCTGCGCCTGCATCGCAAGGGCGGGTTCTTCGACGACCGCCGCCGCCGCTACGGCATCCTGATGCACGACATCCTGAGCCTGATTCATACAAAAGCCGACATCCCCGCGGCCGTAATGTCCAAAGAGGCGGCGGGAGAACTGCGCAGCGAAGAAACGGCGGAATTGATTGACCGGCTCGAACAACTGTCGGATAAAGAGGAGGTGAAGAAATGGTTTGACGGCTCGACGCTCGTGATGAACGAAACGGAAATACTCTTCGGCAACGGCAAGTCGCGCCGCCCCGATCGCATCATGATAGACGGAGACAGGGTGACGATTGTCGACTACAAGTTCGGCGAACAAAAAGATGCGCGCCACAAGCAACAAATCAAAAAATACATCTCACTCATACACGAGATTGGCTATCAGACCGTAAAAGGATATGTTTGGTACGTCGAAACGGACGAAATCGAAGAAGTATGTTCCTGAACATTTTTTTATTCGGTAAAAAAAACTACTTTTGTGCGATAATAAAAAAAAATGAAAGTCCATAGAGAAGGAACAGGCATATTACTCATGTTGTTTACCTTTTTGTTTGTCGTGAATCTGTCCGTTTTTTATACGATTGGCAAAGGGATATATTTCTACATTATTATACTACCGTCCATCTTTTTGTTTCTGCTGGTGTTGAATTTCTTCAGAAGTCCGGCACGCCGTTTCCCGTACGATTCCGAAGGACTGGTTATTGCACCTGCCGACGGCACCATTGTCGCGATTGAAGAGGTGATGGAAAACGAATATTTTCACGAAAAGCGGTTGCAGGTTTCGATATTCATGTCCATTTTCAACGTACATGCCAACTGGTTTCCGGTCAATGGCGTTGTAAAACATGTGTCGCACCGGCGCGGACGTTTCAAGGCGGCATACCTGCCGAAAAGCAGCATGGAAAACGAGCGTTCGACCATCGTCATCACCACACCGTACAACGAGGATGTGCTCACGCGGCAGATTGCAGGCGCCATGGCGCGGCGGGTAGTGACTTACGCCAAATGCAACGAACGGTGTCATGTGGATGAACAGATGGGATTTATCAAATTCGGCTCGCGCGTAGATACTTTCCTCCCTGTCGGTACGGAAATACTGGTCGAGATGGACCAGAAAGTAGTCGGAAACCAGACACCGATCGCACGCTTGCGGAAAATCAATTACAAATGACAGCTTAAAGCAGATGAATATACGGAATCATATACCCAATGCGCTCACATGCTGCAATTTGGCAGTCGGATTTTATGCCTGTATACTTGCGCTGAACGGCAATTACGCTGGGACGATGACAGCGATTCTTCTCGCTGCCGTATTCGATTTCGCAGACGGACTGGCAGCCCGTTTACTGAAAACCTGCTCGGCGATAGGGAAAGACCTTGATTCGCTGGCCGATATTGTCAGTTTCGGAGTGGCTCCCGGCATGATTCTGTTCGACTTCATCGACCGGATGCAGCAGACCGTTGTGTGGCCTCATCCGCTTTTGGGGAAAATGTTTCTCGCCGGAGCGTTTGCCGTGCCTGTTTTCTCGGCATTGCGTTTGGCAAAGTTCAACAATGACATGCGTCAAGGCACATCTTTCATCGGCTTGCCCGTCCCGGCACATGCTGTTTTCTGGGTTTCGCTCGTCAATGCCGTTTCGTCGTCGCTTGCGGAAACGGGCTTCTGCGCAGGCTTGTCGTTTCACCGTTTTTCGGTTTATGAAACGGGCGTTCCCTTGCAGTTTGTGCTTGCCTTCACGGCTGTGCTGGCAGTCGCAACGTCGCTGCTGCTCGTTTCCACGGTTCCGATGTTTTCGATGAAAATGTCGTCGCTGAAATGGAAAGGAAACGAAATTCGCTATCTGCTGGCCTGTTTATCAGTTGTTTTTGTTGTGTGTTTTGGCGTTTTTGGACTTACGCTGACCATTTTGTGCTATATTCTCTTGTCTATTTTTAACAGACAAAACAAATAAGAATGTTTATCTTTGCAACGCGAATACGGCGGCAACAATGCCGGCCTGCTTAATAATTGTTATTATGTTCAGATTTTTGGCTGTTATACTTCTGATAGGCTTTGTCCTGACATCTTTGCTCGGATTCTCGATTTTCCGTTCATTCAAGTCGTTCTTTTCTTCCGATGACAGGAACAGAGAACGGCAGCGTCCTTCCTCGCGCAACAGCCGGCAACAGCGCGCCGACAGTACGCAGAAAAAAAAACGTACGAAAGTCATTCGCGAAGATGAAGGTGAATATATTGATTACGAAGAAGTAAAATAGAATATAAAAATATGAGTATAAAAGGTAAGATTTTATTTTTAACAGCATTAATTTACACTTAATCAGCGCTTTCGCAGACAAACCTTGCGATAAAAACCTACATTGATTTTTTAGAAACTTAAAATACGAGTTCCAAAGAAATCAAATTATGCTTACTATCCTCGTGGCGCTCACGAAATCAATACGAAGTTTCCCGTAGCAGTAAATTACCGACACGCGCTTTTGGAGGATATGTTTGGACTGCAAAACACAGGGCGCTTTATGAAGAACTGGTTCGCCGTTATCAAATTGTTTAATATGGAAGCTCCGACCAAAGAGAAATTGGAAACCTGCATGAATAAAGTAAGGAAAGCACTTATAGCGAAAAGCTTTCCGATGCTGTAAAAAAAATAGAGCAATATCTGAAATAAAAAAAGCAGTTCTTTGAACGTGTTAATAATTTTGTTTCATTTGATGGTTGAACCTGCCGATTAAAAAAATGATACAATAATGATGTCCGTGTGCCAAATAAGCATTATCTTTGCTCGCCAAAATTGATGACAAATGGATAAAGTAAGCTATGCACTCGGCTTGAGCATCGGGAATAACTTCCGGAATGCCGGCATCAAAGAGTTGAATACGGAAGATTTTCTGAAAGGACTGAGCGATGTTTTTTCCGGAAACAGGACGGAAATCAGCTATGACGAGGCAAAAAAGGTGATTGACGAGTGCTTTGCGAAAATGCAGGCGCAAAAAAATGAAATAAACAGGCAGGCGGGCGAAGAGTTCATCCGCATCAACCGCAGGAAAGCCGGCGTGACCGAGTTGCCGAGCGGTTTGCAATACGAAATACTGAAACGCGGAAACGGCGCGAAACCCAAAATATCGGACAGGGTGAAGTGCCATTATCACGGCACACTGATTAATGGAGTGGTGTTCGACAGTTCCGTCCAGCGCGGCGAATCTGCCACGTTCGGCGTATCGCAAGTTATTCCCGGATGGACGGAAGCCCTGCAACTGATGCCTGTCGGGTCGAAATGGCGACTGTTTATCCCGCCCCGGCTTGCCTACGGCGAAGATGGTGCGGGAAAAATGATCGAACCGAACAGCACGTTAGTGTTTGATGTTGAACTGTTGGATATTATATAAAACAAATAATAATTTTAAAACAAAAAAGATGAAAAAAATCAGTGTATTAATGATGAGTGCCACAGCGGCTATATTGATTGCCGTTTCCTGTAATCAATTAAGCCAATTAGGCATATCGACCGGTGTGAGCCTCAAAAGTTCGATTGACAGCGTAAGTTACGCAATTGGTGTGAATTATGGAGCAGGACTGGGAAAAGCCCTGAAAACGCTTCCCGGAGGTACGGCAAATTTGAATGCCGTAATTGCCGGTTTTGCCGACGCAATCAAAAACGATTCTTCGTCACTAAAATTCGATGAAGAAGCCGCCGCGAACTATGTGAATCAATATGTGATGGGCGAACAGACCAGAGAGGCCGAAACGACCAAAGCGGAAGGCGAAGCATTTCTGGCAGCGAACACCAAAGAAGGCGTAATCACAACCGAGAGCGGCCTGCAGTATAAAGTCCTGAACGAAGGAACGGGCATAAAACCCACCGTTGACGATCAGGTGAAAGTTCACTACACGGGCAAACTGCTGGACGGCACCGTGTTCGACAGTTCGGTAGAACGGGGTGAACCGTTCACCTCCCGTTTGACCGGCGTAATCCAGGGCTGGCAGGAAGTCCTGCAAATCATGCCCGCAGGCTCGAAATATCAGGTCTGGATTCCTTCCAACCTGGCTTATGGCCAACAAAGCGTAGGACAGATTAAACCGAACAGCGTGCTCGAATTTGAAATCGAACTGCTCGAAGTAATAAAGGGAGGAAATCAATAATCCTCGTCCGAACAAATCAAATCGACAACTGTGTACAACGTTCATAGTTGTCGATTTTTTTAAGTCGTACGGAAAAATATAATCCTGTCATGAAAAAAAATATTTTATTAGGCATGGCCGTTGCGCTCATTACGGGTATAACGTCCTGCCGTACAAGCCATGAAACAATTGTTAAAGAATCGGCTGCAAGTCAAGCCGTCCTGTTGAAATCTCTGTCCGATTCGGTAAGCTATGCCATCGGTGTCAATTACGGTTCCTCGTTGAGGGCCAACATGGCGTCGTTCCCCGGCGGAGAATACAGTCTGGATGCACTCGCCGAAGGATTTGCCAAATCCATCAGCGGTGATTCCGTCCTGGCAATTGCACCCGAAGCCTCGCAAGAATTTATTCAATCATATCTCCAAAGCATAATGCAGAAGGAAATCGAAGCGGAAAAAGCGCGAGGCGAAGCGTTTCTTGCCGAAAACAAAGCCAAAGACGGCGTCATCACTACCGAAAGCGGATTGCAGTACAAAGTCTTGACGCAGGGCGAGGGCAAAATCCCCACAACCGAAGATCAGGTAAAAGTACATTATACCGGCAAGTTGCTGGACGGCACGGTTTTCGACAGTTCGGTCGCACGAGGCGAGCCGGCCACCTTCGGCGTGACGCAGGTAATCGGCGGATGGACCGAGATATTGCAGCGGATGCCGGTCGGGTCGAAATACATCGTCTGGATTCCGTCCGAACTGGCTTACGGCGTACAGGGTGCAGGACAGCAGATTAAACCGAACAGTACGCTCGAATTTGAAATCGAACTGATTGATATTGCAGAATAAAACCGCGCCGAAAACACAGCCCGACAAATATTTTAGCGGTAATTATTCTTTTTTATTGTGCAAAATATTGATTGTTTCTAAAATTATATGTACTTTTGTCAGTGGTTTTTTAAGTAAAAATGGAAAAGATAGAGAAAATAGACAGATTAGACCGGCAGATACTCAGTATCATTTCTAAAAATGCCCGGATGCCATTCAAGGATGTGGCAGAAATTTGTGGAGTATCGCGTGCAGCCATTCATCAACGTGTGCAGCGCCTGATGGAAATGGATGTGATTCTCGGTTCGGGATATCACATCAATCCGAAAATCTTGGGTTACGAAACATGTACTTACATCGGCGTTAAACTGGAACGAAGCGCAATGTATGAAAGTGTCGTACCGGAATTTGAGAAAATTCCCGAAATTGTGGAAATCAATTTTACGACAGGCCCGTATACCATGATGATTAAGCTGTATGCCCGTA
This sequence comes from Tannerella sp., assembly GCA_031270465.1. Taxonomy (GTDB): domain Bacteria; phylum Bacteroidota; class Bacteroidia; order Bacteroidales; family Tannerellaceae; genus Tannerella. The sequence goes on from JAISXP010000058.1 coordinate 32,144, forward strand.
ACAACGAGCATCTTATGGAATTGCTGAACGGTAAGATCCAGCAGGTTGCAGGTGTAACGGAAACAGAAACGCTTATTTCGCTTCGCGAAAGCCTGAAAAGGGAAATACCGTTTGCCCTGTAAACACAGGCGTTTGCCGACAGAGAAGTAGAAACGAAAGGGAGAGATGGAGACATGCGTATAAGCGCGTCTTCATCGTTGGAATGTAGTAAAGGGGAGCCGTCTGTTCGGTTTCCCTTTACTTTTATTGCGGTGTGACTTCAGTGCGTGCTCCATTTACAAAAGGGAGACAAATCTTGAATAAGGGAGTATTTGACCGCTGTTTTGACACTTCGGTTGACCGCCGTTCGGACAAGGATCCAACTTCGTTCGGTCTATCCCGTGAGGTTCGGCTTCACACACAAGTGTATGTTCGCCGGAGCCTGCATCCTGTCAGGGATGCATCGCTCGGTAGAAAATACCGTCCCCGTTCGGACGAAGTTCGCTCTCGTCCGTTTTATTCTGCAGGTTCTGCCTGCATGTGAGGAGGAACCTCACGGGATAGATTACAGACGAGGCCGAACCTCGTCCGAACAGAGACGCCGCCAATCATGTTCGCGTTGCCTTACGCAAATCCTAAATATCTCTCAGCCATGCCGCCAGCAAATCCAGCATTTGCCTGTGAAAGGCAAAGTCGTCGCGCAAACCCCACCCGTGTCCACCTGTGGGGAAGATATGCATCGAGGCTTTCACATCGTTATCCTTCAACGCCCTGTAATAGCGGATACTGTTTTCGGGCAGCACGCCCTTGTCGTCGTCACTGAGGAGGAGAATCGCAGGCGGCGTGTTGGCGTTGACTTGCCTCTCGTTCGAGAAGATGTGTATGTCCGAAAGCGAAGGATTATCGCCCAGCAGGTTATTTCTCGAGCCTCCATGCGTGAAGATATCCATCGTGATGACGGGATAAAACAGGATGGAGAAGTCGGGGCGCGAACTGACGCCGGATGTCGCGAAACGGGTCGAAGCCGTAGAGGCCAAATGTCCGCCGGCAGAGAAGCCCGCGATGCCGATCCTGTCGGGTCTGACGCCCCACTCGGCGGCATGAAGACGGACATAGCGTATGGCCTGCTGCGCGTCGTCCAGCGGCACTTCCTTGTGTCCGTTCGGCATACGGTATTTCAGGATGATACCTGCAATGCCCTGCGTATTGAGCCATCGGGCAAAAAGCGTACCTTCATGGTGCGAGGCAAGACCCGCATATCCTCCACCGGGACAGATGACGACGGCCTTGCCGTTGCCTTTCCCCTTTTCGGGCAGATAGACAGTCAGTTCGGGCGACGATACGTTCGTAATCCAGTAGTTCTGGTCGATGTTTTCCGCCGCCGTGATTTCGTTGCTTGTGGGCGGGGCGCCTTCCCACAGTTTTACAACCGTCTGCGAACCGGCCGGCAGCGCGGAGACCGAAAGGATGGCACAAATGATACACGTCTTTTTCATGGCAGGCTACTATTTAATTTCCGTCGTAAACCGGTAAATACACTTGCTGACGTATTTCTCGTCCGGGTGCAGTGTCGTGCTCGGGAAGCCTGGCTGATTCGGACTGTCGGGATAGTGCTGCGTTTCGAGGCACAGCGCTCCCCTGAACGGGTAGATATTGTCGGACTTGCCGACTTCCGTGCCGTCCATGAAGTTACCGGTATAGAACTGTATGCCCGGTTCGTTGGTGTATACCTCCAGCACAATGCCGCTCACGGGGCTGACGACTTTTGCCGCAAGCTGTCCGATGTTGCCTACCGTATTCAGCACCCAGTTGTGGTCGTACCCGCGTCCCTTCAGCAGTTGATCGAAAGGCTCGTCAATTCTCTGTCCAACGGGCAGCGGCCGGCGCAGATCAAGCGGCGTGCCCTCTACCGGCGCAATTTCGGAGGTGGGAATCAGCAAACTGTCCACCGGCGTGTAGTAGTCGGCATTGATCATGACCAGATGGTCGAGAATCTGCGAGCCGGGCATGCCGGAGAGGTTGAAGTAGCTGTGATTGGTCAGGTTGACGATGGTCTCCCTGTCGGTAGTCGCCTCGTAGAGAATACTCAGCGCATTGTCGTCCGTCAGCGAATAAGTCACCGTCACATCGAGATTGCCGGGGAATCCGGCGTCGCCATCGGGCGAAAGATATTTCAGCGTCAGCGTCCGGCCGTCGGGCTGCACCGCATCCCATACCTTCGTATGATAGCCCTCCGGTCCGCCGTGCAGGCAATGACCGTTATTGTTACGGGGCAGTTGATACTCCGTCCCGTTCAACGTAAATTTCCCCTGCGCAATGCGGTTGCCGTAGCGACCTATCAGCGCTCCGAAGTTCCCGTTCGATTTCACGTAGTCCTTAATATTGTCATATCCCAGCACCACATCGGTCGGGTTACCGTTTTTGTCCGGCACAAGGATAGAGACAATCCTCCCGCCGTAGTTCGTAATACACACTTCCATGCCCTTCGCATTTTTGAGGGCATACAACGCCGTCGGCTTGCCTGCCGTTTCCGATACAAAATCGCTGCTGTTCAGCCCCGACACGAGTGTACCTTTCCTTTCTCCACAAGACGGCAACAAACAGGCTGCCGCCAAAATTCCAACTGTCAAAACTTTTTTCATCTTACATTAATATTATATTGTAGCTGCAAAAATAATCAAAATTTCCGTTGGACGGTAAATAAATCATATTATTGTGTATTTTTGCAGAGATTATGAAACAGTATTTGGATTTACTCAATCATGTACTCGACCGGGGCGTCGAGAAGACCGACCGCACGGGTACGGGCACGCGGAGTGTGTTCGGCTATCAGATGCGGTTCGACATGCAGGAAGGCTTTCCGTTGCTTACGACGAAAAAATTGCATCTCAAGTCCATCATCTACGAGCTGTTATGGTTTCTGAAAGGCGACACCAATGTCCGTTACCTGCAGGAAAACGGCGTGCGGATATGGAACGAATGGGCTGATGCGGACGGCAATTTGGGCCATATCTACGGCTACCAGTGGCGGTCGTGGCCGGACTGCGAGGGCGGGTTCATCGATCAGATAAGCGAGGCGGTCGACGCCATACGCCACAATCCCGACTCGCGCCGTATCATCGTCAGCGCATGGAATGTGGGCGACCTCAAGCGGATGAACCTGCCGCCGTGTCACGCTTTTTTTCAGTTTTACGTGGCCAACGGACGGCTGAGCCTGCAACTGTATCAGCGAAGCGCTGATGTGTTCATCGGCGTGCCGTTCAATATTGCCTCCTATGCCCTGCTGTTGCAGATGATGGCGCAGGTCACCGGACTGGAGGCGGGCGACTTTGTCCATACCCTGGGCGATGCTCATATCTACAGCAATCATCTGGAACAAGTCCGCCTGCAACTGATACGGACGCCGCGCCCCCTGCCGAAAATGCGCATCAATCCTGCTGTAGCGTGTATTTTCGATTTCCGGTACGAAGACTTCGAACTTGTCAATTACGACCCGCATCCGCATATCAGGGGCGATGTGGCGGTTTGATTTGGCTGAGCGCGCATGGCTTTGTGCATTGAATGAACCGTTCAAAGATTCAAGGGTTTCCGGCGGAGGCGCCTTGTGTATCAGTGAACATCTTTATCCCGCGTGAGTATAACTGATGTCGCAAACCCTGTTCATCAAAGCCAAAGAAAACGATTTTTTCTTTCAGAAACATCCCGACTAAAGCAAAATGTCCGGACATCATGAGGATATCCTGTCGAGCAATTCCGCCATGCTGCACTTCAATGCCGGATGACGAAGCCGGGGAGCGATTTCGACCAAAGGCAGCATCACAAACAGGCGGCGATGCATGAAGGGATGCGGCAGCGTCAGTTCCTTTGTATTCATCAGCATGTCGCCATACATCAGCATGTCAATGTCGACGGTACGGTCGCGATAGGGTGCAGCGGTCATTTCATGCATTCGTCCGAGTTCGCGCTCAATCTGTTGCATGACTGCCAGCAAATCGGTGGGACTTAGCGCCGTATCCAGTCGGACAGCTGCATTCAGAAATGTATTCGGCGACTCGAATCCCCACGGCGCCGTTTCGTGGAAACCTGAAACGACCGGGATATCTCCCGCTCTCTCGGCAAGCAGCGACATCGCTGTAATCAGGTATCTGTGTTTGTTTCCCAGATTGGAACCAAGACTGAGATATGCGGCAGTCATCGCCTACAAAATCAGCATGGCATCGCCATACGCACAGAATCTGTACTTCTCCTTGATAGCCGTTTGATATGCCTGCATGACCAGTTCGTATCCGCCGAACGAAGCCGCCATCATCAGCAGCGTCGAAAGCGGCATGTGGAAGTTGGTTATCATTGCATTCGCCACGCTAAATTCGTACGGCAGAAAGATGAACTTGTTCGTCCAGCCGTCGTATTCTTTCAGGTGTTTGTCGGTACTTACCGCCGTTTCGATAGCCCGCATGACGGACGTCCCTACGGCACAGACCTTGTGTCCGCTGTCTATCGCTCCATTGACGGCTGCCGCCACATCGGAATTGATGAGAATCTGTTCGGAATCGATTTTGTGTTTTGACAAATCTTCCACGTCTATTTCCCTGTAGTTTCCCAATCCCGAATGTACGGTCAGGAAGACGAATTTGCTGTCTTTGATTTCTAACCGTCGCATCAGTTCGCGACTGAAATGCATTCCTGCGGCAGGTGCAACCACGGCGCCCTCTTCGGAGGCGTAGATGGTCTGGTAGCGTTCGGTATCTTCCGGTTCGACAGCCCGCTCGATGTATTTTGGCAGCGGCGTTTCACCGAGTGCATACAAATCCGCTTTAAATTCGGCGTGTGTACCGTCGTAGAGGAAGCGCAACGTGCGCCCGCGCGAGGTGGTATTATCTATCACTTCGGCTACCATCGACTCGTCTTCGCCGAAATAAAGTTTGTTGCCGATGCGGATTTTACGTGCAGGGTCGACCAGGACATCCCACAGGCGCAGGTTCGGATTCAACTCGCGAAGCAGGAACACTTCGATTTTGGCGCCCGTCTTTTCCTTGTTTCCATACAGCCGGGCGGGAAAGACCTTCGTGTTGTTCATCACGAACACGTCGCCCTTCCCGAAATATTCGATTAAATCCTTGAAAATACGGTGTTCTATCACACCCGTATTACGATGAATAACCATCAGGCGCGACTCGTCACGATGAGGCGCCGGATGCGTGGCAATCAGTTCCGGCGGTAAATTGAATTTGAATTTAGATAACTTCATCACATATTATTTTTTATTGTTATTCGTTCCAAAAAATCGTCAATCCGGTCAGGCGACATGCACATGTCTATCGTCACATCGCCGATGCGCGTACGTTCCAGTGCAATCAGGTGCGCTCCCGACGAAAGGGCGAAGCCGATGTCGCGCGCCAGGGCACGGATATACGTCCCCTTGCTGCATGTCACCCTGATTTTTATCACGGGCAAATCGCACGCCAGCAGTTCCACTTCGTCGATCACCAGCGTTTTCTCCTTCAATGGCGCTTCCTTGCCTTTCCGTGCCAGTTCATAGGCACGTTTTCCGTCGATTTTGCAGGCGGAATAGACGGGCGGTACCTGGCGGATTTCACCGACGAACGATGCCAGCGTTTCTCTGACCCTGTCGCACGTGATGTGGGCAGTCGGGTAAGTGCAGTCGACTTCCTTCTCCAAATCGAATGAAGGCGTCGTTTCGCCCAGTTTCAGCGTTGCAATATATTCTTTTGTCTGATGCTGAAACTCTTCCATCCGCTTCGTCGCCTTGCCCGTACAGACAATCATCACGCCCGTCGCCTTGGGATCCAAAGTCCCGGCATGACCGACTTTTATTTTCCTGACTTTCAGCTTGCGCGAAAGTTTGTATCTGAAAGCGTTAACGAGGTCAAACGAAGTCCAGTCAAGCGGTTTGTTGAAATAAAGTATCTCTCCGCCAATAAAATCCATCATCGCAACGCCGTTTATCAAAGACTGTATATGATGGCAAACAGGCCGGCCGCAATACAGTAGTATGCAAAATAAACCAGTTTGCCGTTATTCACAAGCCGTATCATCCAGCGGCACGCAAGCGCGCCTGAAATGAACGCCGACAAAAACCCGGTTATCAGCGCGAGCGACGGGATTCCCGATGCTTCGGCCGAGAAATCGCCTTTCAGCAAGTCGAGTGTTGCCTCGCCCAGAACCGGAATAATCACCATCAGGAACGAAAACTTCGCCACATTTTTTTTATTGTTTCCCAGCATGATGCCTGTTGCGATGGTCGACCCCGAACGCGAAAGTCCCGGCAGTACGGCACATGCCTGCGCAATGCCGATCACACACGCGTCGCGAAACGAAATCACCTCTTTGCCTGCCACAACCTTCACCCGGCTGGAAAAAAACAGCAGCAATGCGGTTACCAGCAGCATGATCCCAACCAGCAGCAGGCCACTGCCGAAAAGCGCTTCTACATGATCTTTCAGCAACACGCCCACAATCCCTACCGGAATCATCGACAGCAGGATTTTGCACACCATCTGCGTCTCCTCATTCCAGCGAAACGAAAAAAGTCCCCGGAAAAGGACGGATACTTCTTTCCACAACACGCAGATGGTACTTAAAACCGTCGCCGCGTGGACGACTATCGCAAATGTCAGGTTTTCTTCGCCTTTCAACTCGAACAGCGTACCCGCAATGGCCAGATGACCACTGCTGCTGACCGGCAGAAATTCAGTGAAACCCTGAATAACACCTAAAACAAGCGCCTCAAACCAGTTCATTTTGCGGAATCATCGTTTTGAGTACGTTTTTTTCCGCCTTTCAGAATACCGAAAACCATCAGCAAAAAACCCGCCATTGTCACAATCGGTGCTACGACAATGCGCTGCCTGCTGAATATCTGGGAATTGAATGATACTCCGTCGGGCGATTCGCCACCGCTCATCAATACAAAGCCGATGATAATCAACGCGATTGAAATGCCAATCCAGATAAAATTACTTTTTTCGAAAGCAAAATCCTTGTCCATCATATTTTATTATCCTTAATTATTTGTTAATCTCATATATAATACAACTTTCCTCTTTCCATCCGCAGATACCTGTTCACGGCAAAATATGCGGCAATCAGCGAAATCAACATGTCGGCAACAAGCAATACGGCAAAGACGAAAACCGACTCGCGCCAGTTCAGTATTTGTCCCAAACCGGCCAGGCCGGCTTCTATATAATACAACGCGGCGGCCAGCATCAATATTGCCAGCACGGCGGCAAACAAACCGTTAATAATACTGTATCGGATAAACGGTTTCCTGATAAATCCGGGAGTAGCGCCTACCAGCCGCATCGTATAAATCAGAAAACGCTTCGAATATATCTGCAGACGAATCGTATTGCTGATGAGTGCAAGCGATATGAGCACCAGTATGCAGATCGTGATTATCAAGACAAAGGCAATCTGCGGGACGTTGTGGTTGACGATGTTCATCATGTCTTTCTGATAAATCAGATTGGAGACATTGTTCGAGGCCGTCAGTTTTTTTTCCACGATCTTCAGGCTGTCCGCATGTGTGTACTCCGATTTCAGTTTCACTTCGATGGAGGCAAGGAACGGATTGAAGCCGAGAAAATTCTCCGGATCTTCGCCCAACTCGCCGACCATTTCCCTGGCGGCTTCCGCCTTGGAAATGTATCTGGTAGACTTGATGAACGGAAGCACGCTCAGTTCGCGCTGCATCTGCCTGACCGTCGCATCTTTAATATCGTCTTTCAACTCGATGGAAAGAGGAAGGTTCTCTTTTATGTAGACGGACAGATCATGACCCGTCAAGCCCACAATAAAAAACACACCCATCAGAAACAGCACTAATGAGGTGCTTATAATCGTGATTAAGTTCGAATTGAAAAAAGAAACTGGAAATGCACTCTTTTTTGCCATTACATTATTAATTCTAATATACAGCTTTTACAGGGAAGGCAACTATCTCCCCAAATTTCGGTACAAAATAACGGATTTATCATGAATCGAGCTGCATGTGATTATGTTTATTATATAAATTTAAGTCTTTATTGCATATCCGGGATTTCCGTCAGTGGCGTTCCGAAGAGCGTGGCCGACGTGGCGCCCGTAATTTTCACATTGACATACTGGCCGATACGGTAGTTTTGCCTGTCGAAAATCACTACTTTGTTTTGTTCCGTGCGTCCGAACAACTGTTCGCGCGAACGTTTCGAGAAACCTTCGGTCAGCACTTCAAACGTTTTGCCGATGTCGCGGCGGTTGCCGGTCTCCGACAGTTCGTTCTGCAGGCGAATCAGTCCTTGCAGCCTTCTGATTTTCTCTTCTTCCGGCACGTTGTCTTCCAGATGTCCGGCGGCATAGGTTCCCGGCCGTTCGGAATATTTGAACAGGAAAGCCGAATCGTAGCCGACTTCGCGCATCAGCGAAAGTGTCGCTTCATAATCCTCTTCCGTTTCGGAATGATAGCCGCAGAAAAGATCGGTCGAGATGGCGCAGTCGGGCATAATCCGCCGGATAGCGGCGATGCGTTCCAGATACCATTCGCGCGTGTATTTACGGTTCATCACCTTCAGCATCCGCGTACTGCCCGACTGTGCAGGCAGATGGACATGCTTGCAGATATTTTTGTAAGATTTCATGACGTGGAGCGTTTCGTCGCTCATGTCTTTTGGGTGCGACGTCGTGAAGCGGATACGCATCCCGGGCGCTTCTTCGGCGACGCACGCCAGCAGGCGGGGGAAACCGAACGTCTCGCTGTCTTTCTCAAAACAGTACGAATTGACATTCTGTCCCAGCAGCGTGATTTCGCGGTATCCGCGCACTTTCATGTCGCGGACTTCGTTCAAAATGCTCTCCACGTCGCGGCTGCGTTCCCGTCCACGCGTGTACGGCACGATACAGTAAGTGCAGAAATTATTGCACCCGCGCATGATGGAGATGAAACCGGAAATACGTACGCCGTCAAGTTTAAGGGGAATAACGTCTTTATACGTCTCCTGTGTCGACAGTGTTACGTTAATCGCCTTTTCGCCCCGCTCGACGGCGCCCGCCAGATTCGGCAAATCCATATACGAATCAGGCCCGGCTACGAGGTCGACGCCGTGTTCGCTGAGCAACTGTTCTTTCACCCGCTCCGCCATGCATCCCAGCACGCCAATAATCAGTGCTTTGTTTTTTTTGCGAAAAGACCGGAAATATTGCAGCCGCCCGACGACGCGCTGCTCGGCATTGCCGCGTACCGAACAGGTGTTCACAAAAATGGCGTCCGCCTCTTCGATATTTTCCGTTATGACATATCCGTCGGTTTGCATAATGGCGGCAACCACTTCGCTGTCCGCTACATTCATCTGGCAACCATACGTTTCTATATATAATTTACGCATCTGCTATTCCGTTTTTTTGTGCACTTCCATTTATTTTTTTTCAACATGACAGTCTGTTTAAAAATAAATGCCTACTTTTGGATTGCAAAAGTAATTAAAACTTATGGACAATTTTGGAGACTGGTTGTATTATATTATTTTTTTAGTAGTTGCCATCGTTTCGTTTGCCAACTCGGCAAAGAAGAAAAATCGGAGTGAAACGGCTGAGCCGCCGCCGGCATACGAACAGACGCCGCCTGTTCACATGCCTCCGCCAAGAGCAAGAACAAAAGCGCCGCCGCCTGTTCCAAAACAGGCAAAAGGATACGTGCCGCTGTTCCAAAACGAGGGTCAGCGCGTGCTGGAAAACGCCGTATCGTTTCCGGCCGAAAAGGAAAACGAAACATCGCTCGCAGAAAAGCTGGAGTTGAAGAACGCGGACGCTTTCCGTAAAGCCGTGATTTATGCGGAAATATTGAACCGGAAATATTAGCGTTGCAGATTGTGGCGATGGAGATGTTTTTCGACGGGACGATTGTGCTGAATACGCCCGTCGGGCTGAAACTGGCGGAACCGGGCGAAGCGGTTATAACAGCATAGCGCCCAGTCGTTTCACACAGCAGCGAAAACTTCACTCTGCACGTCATTAAAGAAGAAAAAGAACTACGCCACAGCAGCCCGTTCACACCTGACGTCCCGGAACTTTCCCGATCTGTTTATTGGAGGCGTCGTAAATCCTGCCGTCGGCATAAATCTTGCCGAATTGTCGGCCGGAAGAGTCGTAAACTGTGCCGCCGGATTCAATCATGCCGATTTGTCGGTTGGAAGCGTCGTACAGCGACTGTGCGCTGCTCATTTGCGACGCCACCAATGCAATCAGGTTCACCACAAGGATACTGAAAAAAGGGTTTAGTGTCATAGGAAGAACGGGACAGGAAAGGTTGATCATTCCGATGCCTTTGTGTCCGAGCGTCAACAGACGGATAAAGTAGGGGCCGTATGCTCCTGTTATTTCACCTTTCCAGTCGGCGAAATCGTGTTCCCATCCCGAAGCGTTGTGAATATCGCTGATATTGAACATTCCTTCGGGCGTCTTCATATCGCCCTGTATTTTCTTGTTGCCCGGATTCTTACCGCAGGATACCGGATACCGACACAATAATTTGCCCCTGTAATCATAAACGGACAGAGAGCATAAAACCGTTTACGGACTTTTTCAAAGATATATTGACCCGCGGAATATGCAGGCTGCATTTTCTTGAACCGAACCTCTCCCCCGACCCCTCTCCACAGGAGATGGAGTGCAGCCGGCGGAACGACCTGTTTTCGAATCTTTGATTTTTTGATTTTTTCCCGTTCGCGGGGTTTATCGGGAATTTTTTAGTATAAAATAAGACATTTTGCCCCTCCCGTAACATCTATTAATATGTCAGAGTGTTTCTTTGCAGGCATCCAGTCGGTTGTGATGCGTACATATCTCAAGGGATCCCGAGTTCGTTTCATAAAAACAATAATAAAACAGTAGAAATTAATATCGGCGTCAAAAATATGGAAAATAAAAACACTGTGCAAAAAAATGAAAAAAAATTTCAAAAGGAGAAATTTCTACAAGCGGTAGTCTGATTGACAACGGGTGCATTTCACAATTTCTTTTTTCTTCCGAAAAAATCTCCGTGTTATCCGCCGTGTCTTTGTGTTTAATTTAAAAGACTCCCTACCCTACAGCGTCTGATACAAATACCGTTTGATGCTTTTTTTCGGTGTTTTCTCAAATTCGGTCGGGTACAGTTCAATTTTCGAGATGTGTTCGTAGGGAGCGAGCTGTTTGTTCACGTTGATGCGGTTTTGTTCCATAATCACCGGCAGGTCGCTGGGGCTGACGAGGGTATCGTCTACCGCGTTGTAGTCGGGATAAACCCATGCGACTAATTTGTCGCCCTTCATGTTCACCAGGCTCTCCATCACGAAAGGCATGTTGTTCAGTTTGGATTCCAATTCTTCGGGGTAGATGTTTTGCCCGTTCGAGCTGAGTATAAGCGTTTTGCAACGTCCGCGGATATATATGCGTTTCTCGGCGTCGATCATGCCGAGATCGCCCGTACGCAGCCATCCGTCTTCGGTAAACGCATCGCGCGTCGCCTCGTCGTTTTTATAATAGCCACGCATCACGTTTTCGCCGCGCACCTGAATCTCGCCGACTTCGCTGTACGGGTCTTCCGAGTCAATCCGTACGTTCATAATGTCTTTCAGGACATGACCGCACGAAGCGGGTTCAAATACACGGTGATTCGAATAGCTTATCAGCGGCGCACACTCGGTCATGCCGTAGCCTATCGTCACCGGAAACTTTATCCTGCACATAAAATCCGTCACTTCCTGGCTCATTGCCGCGCCTCCGACGATGACTTCGCAGAAACATCCGCCCATCGTCTCCGTCAGTTTCCTGTTAATCTGCGAATAGATGTATTCGGCCAGAAGCGGAATGCTCAGCGCCAGCTTCATCGAGCGTTTGCTGAGTTGCGGCAGGATGACGTTTTTGTAAATCTTCTCCAGAATCAGCGGGACGGTGATAATCAAGTTCGGCCGGACTTCGGCGAAAGCCTTGACCAGGATCTTGGGCGACGGAAGCCTGCCGAGTATATGCACATGCGCGCCTACCGCCATCGGGGTAAGCAGATTAAAGGCACAGCTGTAGGCGTGAGCCAGCGGCAGAAAACAGAGTTCCCTGTCGCCCGAAAACATCAGGTTCAGCGTCTTGGCGTAGGTGACGTTCCCCGCAAGGTTATTGCCCGTCAGCATCACGCCCTTGCTGAATCCTGTCGTCCCGGACGTGTAGTTGATTTCAACCAGTTCGCTGTTGTCCACGTCGGCATAGCGAATATCGTCTTTCGTGAAGCCGCCGGGATATCTGCCGGTCACAAGCGCGTCTATCGCATCGGACGACAGGTCTTCGTCTTCGCCTCCACTCTGGTAGATGCAGCGAAAATCCGTCAGGGAAAAAGCCTTGCGGATGCCGGGTATCTTTTCGTCTTCAAGCGAATCCCAGATGCGGTCGGAAACGAACAGGAGACTGGAATCGGAATGATTGATTATGTGATGGATGTCGTTCGGATTGAAATCCTGAAGAATAGGGACGATGACTGCGCCATACGTGACCGTCGCCATATAGGCAATGCACCACCGGGCGCAGTCTTTCCCTGCCAAAGCAATTTTATCTCCCCGGCCGACACGGCACTGCTCAAAGAGCAAATGCAGACGCGCTATCTCGTATGCCACTTCGCCGAAACGGAATGTCGTATCCGTTCCATAGTCCGACAGCGACGGCAAATCCCAGCTTTCCCTGAAATTCGTTTCGTACAGTTTGATAAAATTCTCCTTAATCATAGTGTCTTTTTCCAACCCACCGCCCAAATGCGGCAATCACAATAAAACATATCAGAGGCAGCACGAACGAGAAACGAACGGGCGAAAGCCAGCTGATCCAGTCGGCATGGTCGATCAGCAAACCTTGCAGGGGAGGCATCACACAGCCGCCACCGATGGCAAGTATCAGTCCGGCCGAAGCCAGCTTCGCCTCGTCGCCCATGCCTTTCAGCGCAATACCGTATATCGTGGGGAACATCAGCGACATACATGCCGAAATCGCTACGAGCGAATACAGCCCGACGATGCCGTGCACAAAGATGGCGCCCAGCGTAAACACTCCGCCGCCGGTGGCAAGCGTTGTCAGCAGTATGCTTGGCTTGAAATATTTCAACAGGAAAGTGCAAATGAAACGGCTCGTCACAAAGATGCCCATCGCTATCATGTTGTATCCCTGCGCCGTGGCTTTCGCCATGCCAAGTTCCAGTTCGGCATACTGGATGATAAACGTCCATACCATGATCTGTACGCCCACATAAAACGTCTGCGCCACGACCGACAGGACGTAGCGTTTGTTTGCAAACAGATTCCTTACTGTCTGTCCGATGGAGTACACGCCCGAATCGGCGGAAACCATCCGCGGCAGCCGGGAGATAAAAAACAGGACAAAGAAGCCCAGCACCACCAGTCCGAGCAGCAGGTATGGCCCGCTGATCGTATCGAGGTCGGATTGCTGTATCTGTATCAGGGCTGTCGGGTTGGTGTCTTTCAGCGCAAGCCGTTCCGCTTCGGTTGCCGAATTGAGGCGGGCGAGGATAAATTCCTTGGCGATCAGCATCCCCGTCAGCGAGCCGATGGGATTGAATGCCTGCGCGAAGTTGAGGCGGCGCGTCGCATTCGCGTCGGGACCCAGCGAGAGGATGTAGGGATTGGATGTCGTTTCGAGGAACGCCAGTCCGCACGTCATCACAAAATAGGCGACAAGAAACGCCCAGAAAGCCATCGCATTGCCTGCAGGAATAAATAGGAGGCAGCCGGCGGAATACAGGCCAAGTCCGACAAGGAGGCCTTTCTTGTAGTTGAACTTCCGGATAAAAAGCGCGGCCGGAATCGCCATGAAGCAGTATCCGCCGTAGAAGGCGAACTGCACCAGCGAACTCTCGAAATTGGAAATCAGCAGGATGTTTTTGAACGCCGCGACCATCGGGTTCGTGATGTCATTGGCAAAACCCCACAATGCAAAGAGAGAGGTAATCAGCAGGAACGGGAAGAGATAGTTCTTCCCGTCTTTTTCAAATAACGATGTTTTACTGTCCATATTATTCATTATCTGTGCAGGCAGATGTCAGACGGACAGGCGCGGGAGCGCAGTCCCGCGCCTGCCTGTCATCGTCCGGCATCTTCATTTTTTATACAGTGGCCCATACGTTTGACATGCTCTGTAGTCAGCGCCTTCGCTGTCCATTCCGAAAGCGTTCCACGACGCGGGGCGGAAGATGCTCTCTTCGTCCACATTGTGCATACATACGGGGATTCGGAGTATCGAAGCCAGCGTAATCAGGTCGGCGCCGACATGACCGAAGCAAACCGATCCGTGATTGGCTCCCCAGCTGTTCATCACCGAATAGACGTCTCTGAAGGCAATTTTATCCGTCAGACGCGGCGCGAACCAGGTCGTAGGCCAGCCCTTGTCCGTACGTTCATCGATTATCCTGTGTATTTCCGGGTCGATATCGACCGTCCATCCTTCGGCAAGCTGCAGTACGGGACCTAATCCCTTAACAAGATTGAGGCGTACCATCGTACAGGGCATGCCGCCTTTGGAAAGGAATTTCGACGAGAATCCGCCTCCGCGGAAATATTCGCGGTTGGCAGGCATCCAGGTCGTGGCGTCGAGGCAGGCCTGGGCTTCCTTTTCCGTGATTTCCCGGAAAGGTTTCATTGCCGGGCGTCCGTCCTTGTCGGACTGCTGTCCCGAGCCGTCGAGCGAAGCGGCGCCGGAGTTGATCAGGTGTATGATGCCGTTCGCGGCCTGGCCGGTCAGTTCTTTTCCCGTCACACGTTTGACGGCTTCGGGACTCCAGTAGGTACGCACGTCGGCAAATATCTGCGCCGTGCCGGTAAGCAGATGTCCGAAAAGCATGGCCGTGCCGTTGAGCGCATCGTTTTCGGTGGCCAGCACGAATGCTTCGCGGATGCCGTTCCAGTCGTACGACGAATTGAGGATGGCTTCCGTAAAGTCGCCGTTCGGAAAGTGGTCTGTCCACTGGCGCTGTCCTTGAAATCCGGCGACCACAGCGTTGTGTCCCAGCGATTCTTCGCCAAAGCCCAGTTCTTTCAGTTTCGGATTGCCAATCATCAGGTCGCGCACAATCAGTGTCATTTTGACGATAAATTCCCAGTCTTTCGCACGTTCGTCGGGCGTTTTGACCAGGTCTTTGCGGTTGATGGTGTCTACGCCTTCCCGGCAGTTTTGCTTTGCCCAGGCAAGCGCCTTTTCAAATTCTTCCCTGTCGTAAATGCCTTCATTCATCCGGCGGAGAATCTCGACTTCGTCAATGCCTTCGCAACGCATACCGAGATAGTCTTCGAAGAAATCCGTATTTACGATCGAGCCGGCAATACCCATGCAGACGGCGCCTATCGAGAGATAGGATTTGCCGCGCATGATGGCTGCCGCCAGCGCCGCGCGCGAGAAGCGCAACAACTTTTCTTTCACGTCGCAGGGTATCTCCTGCGTTCCGGCGTCCTGCACGTCGTGTCCGTAGATACCAAAAGCCGGCAATCCCTTCTGGGCATGTGCCGCAAGGACTGCGGCCAGATACACGGCGCCCGGACGTTCCGTGCCGTTGAAACCCCATACGGCCTTGATGGTGTGAAAATCCATGTCCATCGTCTCGCTGCCGTAGCACCAGCACGGAGTCACCGTGACTGTTACTGCCACACCTTCTTTCCTGAATTTTTCTGCACATGCCGCGCTTTCCGCCACGCGCCCGATGGTGGTATCGGCAATCACGCACTGCACCGGCGTACCGTCGGGATACTTCAGCGTTGAACCAAGCAGGGATACTACACTTTTAGCCATATTCATGGTCTGTTCTTCGAGCGACTCGCGTACGCCGCCCATTCTTCCGTCAATTGTTGGGCGTATGCCGATTTTCGGCCATTCACCCTGAAATCTGTTTGTTCTCATTTTGATAATTTAATACATTAACTTCGTGTCGTTTTATTGATATTTTTTGTCAGCGGCAACGGGTGAGGCTGTCAATGACTGCTGCATATAATTTCACCGTCCGCTTTCGGGCGACTAAGATAGGGCTTTATTTTGAAACATTTCATCTTCCGACACAATTTAACAGTTTGCGGGAGGCTGTAACCATAATAATATAATGAAAAGATGCTTTTCAGTGGTTTGACGATGCCCGGTACTGTATGATGCGGGAATGGGGCGGCACGCTGTGCGTCAGCCAGACGTTTCCGCCGATGACGGAGTCGTGACCGATGGTGATGCGTCCCAAAATAGTGGAATTGGAATAAATGACCACGTTGTTTTCTATCACGGGATGGCGCGGTATGTTCAGCGGATTGCCGCGTTCGTCGAACGTGAAACTTTTTGCCCCGAGAGTAACGCCCTGATAAAGATGTACGTTATTGCCAATGATACAAGTCTCGCCAATCACGACGCCGGTTCCGTGGTCGATGCTGAAAAATTCGCCGATTTGCGCACCGGGATGAATATCAATCCCGATTGCCGAGTGTGCCAGTTCCGTGATAATACGGGGAATGACAGGTATGCCGAGTCGCAGCAACTCGTGGGCGGCGCGATAGTGAATCATCGCCTGAATGCTTGGATAACACAGGATGACTTCGCCATGACTGCGAGCAGCGGGGTCATTGTTGTACATGGCTTTGACGTCGGTATACAGCAATCGCTTGATTTCGAACAGCCGTTCCATAAACGCCAGCGCCAATTGCGGTGCGTCGGCTTCCGTTTTTCCTTTCGCCTGTTCCGAAAAGAAATGAAGCCCGTGCGCAATCTGCTCTTTCAGCAGCTGGTTCAGTTCGACGAGCAACACATGCACGTCGTTTTTCAATTCGTTGTAATATCCGGGGAAAACTATTTCTTTTACAAGGTCAACAAGTTGTTTCAGTCTGGGCAAGTTCGGCGAGATGCGCCCTTCTTTCGTCGGGGAGCAAATCGTTTCACTCAGACTGTTTTGTAAAAGCCGTTCTACTTTGAGCAGTATGTTCTCTTCCGAATTGTTCATTATTATTCAACTGTTTATATATTATTGTTTAATCACGCAGTAGTAACACGTCGTAAAAAAATCCCGCAAAAAAGGGACATGATTAAGTATGTATAATTTCCTTGGCTTCAAATGAAATTTCACTTCGTAGTTGGGATTAATAAACCAGTCAGTCTTTTTTAAAACTTTGTATCCGTGCATCTTTATTATCTTATTGAAACGGCGGATGGATATGCCGGTTTGTTTGATTTCCAGCAGGCTTGCAATACATTCTTTTGATTCGCTCCTCTGCAATATCCATTTATACATTGCATCAGGCAGAATATGATAAAATGGCAATCTCGACAGGAAACGGCTTTGCGCAATTTGCTGATGTCCTCCGAAAGGCATTCGCCAGGGCGGAAACGCAAAGAAAATGACACCATCGGCTTTTAGGAATCGCTTGATAAAACCGACAAACTTTTCCTGATTGTGAATGTGTTCGATTACATCCCGCAGGAAAATCACGTCGAAAGCCGGTAAATCCTGCGGGTCGACGTCATAAATATCCTTGCAAATCAGGGACACATTTCCGAAGTTGAGTTTGCTTTTGCCCAGCCTGATTTTCTCTTCATCCATGTCTATCCCGACACAGCGACAGCCCGTTTTACAGAATGGCAGCAAGTTGCCTCCTTCGCCGCACCCTACTTCCATCACGACCGTTTCAGGGCCGATGGCTTTCACTTCCCGAATATAGGGAATCACGTACTTTTCGGTCGTAGTTCCCTGTTCCTGAAAATAGATATTTCTGTTTACATGCCGTTCTTGCATATCATCAGTTGTTTTTGTTGTGCAAAGATACATGATTTATCCGGTATCTGCGACTTTCGCCGGACGAATTTTTCATTGAACTGCGATGTGTTCCAGCGACCATTCATCGATGCCGTAGCTTTCCGCCACATTTTAAAAGTCTCGGAGCAAAAACGGCAATTTGCGATGTATTTTCTTTCCCAACCCGGTTGAGACGAAAAATACATAATGTATTTTCTCTTCCGAAGTGTTCGGAATGAAAAAAGGGCGCCGAACCGCTGCCGGTCCCGCGCCCTGAAAAACACAAATAAACAGAAACTTATTTTACAAATGCCTTATACACTGTTTTATTATTCAATTCTACAAGATATAGTCCGGAGGATAAGGCTGCGACCGTCGTCTGCCCTGCTTCTGCAGAAATCGTTTTCACCCGGTTGCCAGTGACATTATATACGTTGACTTCGGTGGCCTCCGTGACGGAGATATACAGACGGCCTCCGGCGCTCCATACCTTTTCCGCACCTGCGACCGGCAGATTTGCCGCCGGAATCACGTTGATGTTCACTTCTTCGTATATATCACGAATGACGACGGTATAGGAAATACCGTCACTGTCCGGCGTCACGGTCACGCCGATGGAATCGGGCATGTGCCGGCGGCCTGTCGTCACTTTGGGGATGCCGACGTGGCTGCCGACGGGTGTGAGGACAAAGGTAAAGTCGGAGCCGCTCTTCACGTAATATACGTTTGACTCCGGGACGGTAATCATCCCGTCGACAGCGGGCAGCATCACTCTCCGCGAACGGTATTCTTCCGTAAACGACATGATCCATACGGTCAGTTCCTGTGTCGCGGGAGCAAACATGTTTCCTGCGCTGGCGGCCTTGACCGTGATGATATATTTGCCTTCCGGCCCGGCGGGCGTGCCGCTGATGACGCCGTTCCTGAACGTCAGTCCGGCAGGCAGCGTGCCTTTTTCCAGCGTCCATACAATATCGGGGCGGTTGAATACGGATACTTCCGCATAATAGGGCGTTCCTTCGATACCGTCCGGAACGAACCTCGCAAAGACGGGCGGGACGCTCAGCGGAGACGGCCGTATGATGATGCGTCCCGTCCGGATTGCGGACGAGCCCCATGCATTCGAGGCTATGAAGCTGACATTATAAACGCCGTCGGCCGTCGGCGTACCGCTGACGATTCCGCTACCGCTCAGCGACAGTCCCGGAGGTGCACCGGTCCATGACCACGTGGAGGGATTGTTGATTGCCGTGACGGTCGCACCTGTATATGTTTCGCCTGCCGTGCCGTCCGGCAGCGTGAATGCGTCGATGACCGGCGGTGGCGACGGTGGCTGTACGGTGAGCACAAAAGATTTGCTTGACGACCCTTCCGCATTGCCTGCTTTTATTTTGAAGGTATATGTCCCCGGATTGGACGGAATGCCGGAAACAGACCCCGGCGACGCGGCGAACGTCATGCCTACCGGCAGCAGGCCGCCTTCCCACTGAAGCGTGGCAGGCCGGTCGGTCACGAAGTCGATGCGGCTGAACAGTCCCTGTGCGGCAGCGGGCAGCGTCGACGGTGTTATGATGGCCGGCACATCGGCAATCACTACGGTAAGCACATACGTGATGCCGACGGAATCGGGACCGGACAGGCTGGCCGGTTTGGTAGCCGGGTTCTTCGCCCACAGATGCAGGTTGTACGTTCCGGCTGTTCCCTGAACGGGTGTACCGAGAATTTTTCTTGTAGACGGATCGAACGTTATTCCGGTCGGGAAGGTTGACGGGTCATAATGTATATTGATATACTGGCTGCCCGTGACCTGTATGGTCGTATCGGCAAAGGGTGTGTTTTCCTTCACCTGCGACGACGTGCCGAGATCTTGCGTGACAAAATACGGCAGTGCCGGGTTTGGCGACGCCGTAAGAATCGATACCGTATACGACTGATAGCCGTACGTTCCTTCCGTCTCGGCGCATATCGTGAAGTTCTGGGTCTCGACGGTGACAGGCGTGCCGTGCAGCGTACCGTCTTCTTCGAGCGTCAGGCCGGCAGGCAGATTGCCGGATGTCATGTAAAACTTTACCGAAGGCAGACCTGTACCCGGCTGCAGTTTGAACCGGAAACTGTATGGCATGGCGAGATAGCCCTGCGCCGAGTCGACTGCCGCCAGATCGGCTTGTGTAGTGGCGATAACCGGCGGGACGATGGCGCTTACCGCGATGCTGAACTGTCGCTCGTCGGAGCCGGCCGGATTTTGCACCCTGACTTTGAAAGTATGATTTCCGGCCGAACCGGCACTCAGCGTACCGGATATTCTGCCCGTAGAGACATTCAATGCCAGCCCCGGAGGCAGCGAACCGGCGCTCAGGGCAAATTTGGGCGCAGGCGAACCGGCGACGGAAAGTTTCACCGTATCGCTGTACGTTCTTCCTTCGAAACCGTTCGAAAGTGTGCCGGCCGCAATCCGGGGTACCTCGAGCGAAACTCCTGAGACGTATACGTCAAACAGTACGGGCGTGCCGGCATAATCCGGCTTGCCGGTCGTATTGATTATCTCGTTGAACACTTTCAGCGTGTAGGTGCCCGGCGTCACACCCGAAAAGTCGAGGGTGACCGGCGCCGTCGAACCGGTACAGGTCGCAGCTTTCGTATAATACCTGATGCCGCCGCTGTCTTCAAGCAGACAGGAAATATAGGAATTTGCAGCGCTCTCGCCGCCACTGCAGGCCAGCGCAAGATTGCCGCTTACCGGGATGTAGCCGTCCACCGGCGATATGGCGGAAGATGCCGAGAAGGGCGAAACGGCATCATCGACCAGCGTAAGTTTTAGCGTATTCGAAGGAGAAAAAGTCGTCGCCGTAAATGATGAGCTTGTGCCTCCCGGTTTACTCTGGGATACCATCAGCACCCTGTCGCGGCTGAGGTGCAATGCCGGACGCACCGGTTTTTTCGAGGTTGCCGCTTCGGCGTTTTTCGCGCCGGTACCCCGTGTGATTTGCGTTACAAATCCGGGGAACGGTGCAGAACTGTGCGTGCGCGTAAGCCAGTCGTCGTCCGCAGGCGCCGATGTCGTGTTTTCGTACGACATCACATAGCGGGTGTTCACGCTTCTGCGGGTTGCCGCAACAGGATATACTGTCTCCACAACATCTGCTGCGGGCAGGAATATCATGTCCGTCGTGGAAACATTGTCGGGATTGGCGCCAAACGTCGGATTCGTCAGCAGAGAATGAACGATGGCATCCTTTTCCGCCTGAGTGAAGAAGTCTGTCCGGGCGGCGGCGCCTGTTGCAGTCCACACGGCAGTGGTCGAGCCGGCGGGCGGTGTCATAAGGTCGCTGTGAGGATAGACCGTACCGATCAGGTCGTTGAATTTCCCGACATCCGAGATCGGCGTCGCCGGATAAGAAGTCAGAGAAGCCTTGTAGACCGACGGAATCGAATCGTGGCTGTGTCCGTTCAGGAAGTGAGACGTGAACCAGTCGCGTATCGAAGCATTCTCCCATCTCCCGTTCCACGACGGATTGTCAACCTGATCGTTATACGCCTGCACGTCTATGTTGCCATCCGTAAGCAGCAGGAAGCCTTCCGCATCGTCCTTTACGATCTGCCATTTGAGCGGCTCTGCATGAATGATGGTTGCCTGACCGCGCGGAGACTTGCCAAACGACAGTGCTCCTCCGTTGAACACCTGATTGTCCGATTTGACCACAACAAACGGCCCTGCGGGATACAGTGACACGGGCGAATGATCCATGGCCTCGAGCACCGCGTAGAAAAAGGTTTGCGGATAAATACCGAAATACACGGTATTGTAGGGTGCGGCAGTTTTAGCCGCCTGACCGATGCTTCCCAAATTCTGCGCAACGGACGTATGTACGGCCGCGGCAAGCATAATGGTCGCCGCAAGAAGGGAAGAGATGAGCCCGGAATGGACGCTCTTCTTTCCCGATGATGTGAATACTGGTTTATTCATGTCTGTATGTTTTAATTTTATTACTCTGTTATTTAATGTTTACTTGACGAACGCCTTGTACGCTGCACCGTGGAACGAGACAATATATATTCCGGCAGGCAAAGGCATGGCCATCGTCTCGCCTTCTTTCAGCGAAACAACCGCAATCTGCGCCCCCGGAGCATTGTAGACAGTCGCTATTCCCGGCTCGGCGGCGCGGATATGCAACTTGCCCTTTTCTCCCCAGGCTTTTGCCGCGGCGATTTTTTCGTTTGCGTCCGGCGTCTTTCCGTTGATATATATCGAGATTGATTCCTGTATCCGGCGAACCGTTACGAAATAATATGCACCGTCATCTCTCGGTTCGACGGTGACGCTTTCCGCATCGGAGCCGATGCGGCGGTTAGTCGTCACTTTCGGCACGAGCAGGCGCGTCTCGTCGGATACCGGGACAAGATAGAACGTAAAGTCACGGCCGCTTTCGATGTGATGAATTCCGACCGGCGGATCTGTGACATATCCCTCCGCTTCGGGCATAGTCACTTTGCGTTCAAGAACTGCGGCCGGCATTCTCTCCGCAATGATTTCGCCCGTATTGAGAGTCACCTCCTGTGCGGGCACGGTATGCAGTTTCAGCGTAAAGACGAAATGACCGTTCGAACCCTGCGGCGCACCTCCCGTCCCTTCGATGGCCGAATCGAAGTCGGTAAACGTGATGTCGCCTTCCGAAACCGTCAGGTCGAAGTTGCGAAGTACTTCGATGGCGTTGAGTTGAGGTACGAGCCACGTCCTCACTGAGGGCAGCGTATTGGCCACCCGCTGCGACACGACGTGATGCGTGTTTTTGACCGTCTGTATCAAGTCGTCGACGGCAGATTTCACCGTCGTGCTGTCGGCGACGAAGGGCAGTTCCGAACTGTATTCCGGGACGGGTGTCGGCGTACCGTCCACATCGTACCACAGTTCGAAGACGTAGACTGCAGGACTGGCCGACAAGTTTTTTTCTGTCGTAAAGGCCTTACCCAGCGGAATCACAACGTCGCCCAGTGTCATGGGAGGGACTACGGGGATAACCGCAGACATATACGCGCCGTCTTTTTTCACACGGATAAGCGGATTGTTGCCGAATACGGAATTCAGATGGAAAAGGTTTTCGCCGACCAGTTTGAGGTCTACCGTTCCGCCTTCGAATGTCTGGGTGTGCGGCCAGGCGTGAAGCCCTTCCCTGTATCCCAGCGCGGTCTGTGTCGTGTCGATGATAGCTGTTGCGGGACTGACGGTAGCCGTCAGGTCGGGCGTGACATCCGTCAGCGGCAGCCGACCGATCAGCCGTATCGTAAAGTCGTATGCCTGCGATGAGACAGACATGTTCGGCGGCAGGACGACATCGACGTATGCCGTCGTGTCTGTGAATTGGACAGATGGAACGTATACTTCCTGATCGACAGCGTAGCCGGGAATGGCGTTGCGGAATACGATGGCTAATCTGCCTTTGGCAGCCGACAGGTGCCTGCCGTAAACCCATATCCGCACGGGGCCGCCGGCAGCGTCCAGCGTAGAAGGAACGATTGCGCCTCCCAGACCGGCTCCGTCCGGTATATCGGGCGTCCGGACGCTGAAGTGCAGTTTCGTAT
Source organism: Tannerella sp. (assembly GCA_031270465.1). Classification (GTDB taxonomy): domain Bacteria; phylum Bacteroidota; class Bacteroidia; order Bacteroidales; family Tannerellaceae; genus Tannerella. Next base: position 55,482 of record JAISXP010000058.1, read on the forward strand.
TCGACAGACTGTTCCCGTCGTAGTTGTGGATATAGCCGGCAGGTATGTCCAGTTCATAGTCGCCGTTTGGAAATCCGGCGGGTGCAGGAGAACCGATTTTCAGATTGTTTCTGTCCACTACTGTGAGTTGATATTGCCCCGGCGTACCGATGTCCAGCGATGTCGAAGGCAGTCGTGTCAGGTGGAAGTTCGTCTGCAGACTGCTCAGCCCGCCCGTTGCCGTAAACGGCCTTCCGGAAACATATACGCTGTCTTCCTTGCCGGGGATAATACCGTTTCCGTTGATGTATACCAGAACGGTATCGAGCGACGGAAGCGCCTCACCTTCAGCCACACTGAACACCACGTACGGGCCTCCGGAACTAAAGGTTACGAGTTTTGGATTCGATACCGTGCGGGTATTTGCGCCTCTCGGATCTTCGGCCGCATCCTGCTTGACAAAAATCGAAATCGATGTCCTGTCGGGCAAGCTGGAAGCAGGTGTGATGTCGATTATCCAGTCGGAGAAATATCCTGCCGGGCTTTCAGTCGAGGGCACCGGGGTAACGGCCGTGACGACACCGTAGTCGACAAAAATATCGTCTGTCACCAGATCTTTTACGCCATACGGATAAACGCCTGTCTGGCTTTTGAATTTCGCGCGAATCCTGAAAGGGCCGCTGACGACCGTGTCGGCCGGAGTTTCCATCGTCAGGTCGGGCGGCAGAAGAAACTTGTCGAGTACATTAATGTTAAACTGTTTGGGCGTAGGGGCATCAGGCAGATTGTCTGCACTGAAGAGTATCCAGCCGTCGTACGATGTGCCCGGATTTTTACCGGCTTTCAATCGCAGAACAATATCAAAAGTTACGCCAACCGGAATATAAAATTTGCCTGCGTCGGATGCCAGTTTGCCGGCAAGCGCAGTATCGACAGCCGTCTGCAGCGGTGTACCCGGACTTGAAATCAGTTCGTAGTCGTCGCCGATAATCGTAATTCGGGGATTATAGAGTTTTTGATTGCCCGTATTGCCTATTGTCAGCGTAATCTTGTTGTTCGAATTCGTTTCGGCATATCCTGCAGTCAACTCCGGAGGCGTATCCGGTACAAGCTGCACGCTGGGGGTATATGTCGGCGCAATCATTACGAAACGCGGGACAGGCCGGGAAACGGCGCTGCCGGTAGCATAATGAGAGGCGGCCGGAGAATCGCTATTGTAATAGGTATCAAGAGGCGGATAATTGAGGCCGTACGTGGTTATTCCTCCGGTCAGAAAGCATACATATCCTGTTGCGTTGCTCATCGTGGCCACCGGGGCATAGGAGTGGTTTTTCTCCGTCTTGGCCGAGGTCAGAAATGCGACATTCATGCTTGAAGGAACGAAGCCGCCGTTCAGCAGCAAAACATGTTTGTCCGCTCCCTGTGCGATGACGGGACTTGTCGTCGCCGCCCAGTCGGTATAATTGGGTCTATGCTGACCGTAGGCATTGTCGCCGGCCGGCCAGTTGTTTTTTGTCTTGCCCAGAGGCAGGTACGAGGGATTCATGCCGCCGCCCAGCCGTTCGATCACGCTTCTTACGGCGGCATTTTTACTCATGTCGAGAAACATGTCGACCTCGCGGTAGTCTTCCGTGTAGAGGGCAAGTCTCGAATCGTCCGGATTGCCGAAATAAATCACATTTGTCATTTGCCCCAGCATGGGTCTTCCCGGGTCGTAGCTGGCGGAATAAACGTTTGCTACAGGCAAAATGACAATGGAGCCGTTGCCGCCGGCACAGCCTCCGCCGATACCGGCGCCATGCTGTCCGCCCCACGATTCCACCGTGCCGCCGTAAATCAGCACATCGGCACGGTATATGCCTGCCGTACCCCAGGCACCGCCGATGCCGGCTCCATGCGATGCTGCAATGGCAATTACCACAGGATTACCGCGGATTATTACATTGCCGCCGCTGCCTCCGACATCCCCGGCGCCGATACCGGCTGCTCCGGATCGTCCGCCATTATTGTAAGACTGTACGGATTCCCGAATGGAAGCGTCGCCATCCGTATTCCAGTAAGGCGATCCCTGAGGATGGGCATGAGTTGCCAGACGCGGGGAACTGTTTGCATAGTAATTGCGTGTGGTAGACGATTTGGCCAGCAGAGAACCGTCGCCTTCGATGTATACGGAACTGCCCTTCCATACTTCGAGGCCGGCGCGGTTGCAGGCGACAATATTCCCGCTGTACAGCATGTTTTTTCCTTCCAGCCTGACCACTACATTGGAACCGTCAGGCTTGTTTTGAAAGTCCGACGTGCCATTATTTGCATCCACCCCGTCGATAATAAAAGCTGCGTTATTCACACCTTGAGTCAATATACCCACATTTCTTAAGATAACGGTCACGTTTTTCAGTCCGGCGCCTACATAAATACCGTGATTTTCGGTGCCGATAAGAAGGAGATTGGTCGAGGCCGCATTCGTCCAGGGAGTTTTCCGCTCGGCGCTTTGTGCGACAGTAATTTTTGTTCCGGCATAGCCGGACGGCGAGCCATAATCGCCGCAATAGTTTCCCTCAATGGTATAAGTCCCGTTGGCAAGGATTTTCAGAGGGAAAGAGGTCGAACTGCTGATGGAAACAGCAGTTCCTGCCGTCAGCGTCGTTCCTCCGGCCGGTATTCCGACCTGAACGGCATTCGCCTTTGCGGCAATCAAAAAGGCGGCTGCAAGAATCATCACACAGCGGAACGCCATCCAGCCGTCTTTTCCGGGGCGTATTCGCATACGCGCCTGTACGAAAAAATTCAATTTGTGTTTCATTTGTCCTCACATTAAAATTATTATCGAATAAACTGTTATCTATTCCGTTGGGAAGTAAAAGTGTAGTCGCACACGGGTGTAACAGGGGGCAGTGAAGAAAAAAAACTGTCCGGCTCGCCTTTTCAGTCGAGCCGGCAGTAGTCAAAATGACATCGCAGACATCAATCACTCTCTCTAATTCACGCACAAATGGAAAAAAAGATATTCCATTTTGAAACATATTATTGTTCATAACAATAAAACACGCTTTTGCATACGTCTCTCTAATTACACTCTCTCTCAATTCTCGGAAGCAAAGGTAAGACAAATATTGTTCGGGTACGGCAAGATTGTGTGCAAAAAAGCATAAATCAACTCATAAATAATTAAAAAAGAGGATATTTTGAGTTCGGAGACGGTTACGGGGGATGTCTCGACTGCGCTGCGCTGCGCTCGACATGACGGGACGGTACATCTGGGGGGATGATCTGTTTCTACCAACATTGTGTCCCTACGGGACACCGGAGAAACCGTTATGTCCTGTTTATTTCACATCCCTAAACAGCATGTAACGGTTCGATTCCATGCCCCGTAGAGACACCGGAAAACTGTTATAGTTCGGTTCCCTGTCCCGTAGGGACATAATGTTGGTAGAAAATGCATGCTCCACACCCCGCCCCCGTCCCGTCAGGGACGGAATGTGCTGGGAAATCCACATTTCGTCCCATACGGGACGATGCATCGGATGGTGGATTGCCTGTTTCTACCAACATTGTGTCCCTACGGGACACCGGAGAAACCGTTATGTCCTGTTTATTTCACATCCCTAAATAGCATGTAACGGTTCGATTCCATGTCCCGTTAGGGACACCGGAAAACCGCTACATGCTATTTATTTCGATGGCCTTAGATCGAAAAATCCCGGACATGCTGTGATGTCCGGGATTTTATCATACAGTTAAACAAAAGGAGGAAAACACTATTTCAAAATCACCTTATATGCCTTACCGTTCAGCGTAACAATATAGAATCCAGCGGGGAGAGACACTGCCGTCGTTTCACCTGCGCCGAGCGTCAGCTGTTTGACTAAGGTGCCTGTTGCACCGTATATCTGTGCCGTTGCAGCCGTCACGCCGGTCACGTAGAGCTGTCCGCCTGCACTCCATACGCTGCTGCCATCCACAGCCTCGCTGCCGGCCACGAGGTCGATGCCCAGGTTGATCGGCGAAGTGACGCGCTTTATCGTGATTTTATATACGCCGTTGCCCAAATATTCGCTGACCACATCCTGATCTGCCGGAAGATTGCGTCCCGTCGTGACCTTCGGTTCTTTCGTCTGGTCGGCCACCGTGATTGTGAGGACGAAGTCCTTACCACTCTCTGCGAATACAAGACCCGTGTGAGACAGCGTAGCGCCGCTTACCGGCAGAATCGTAATCGCGCGCGGGATTATCGGATACGGCGGATTCTCAGCCCAGAGTTCATAAGATATATACGTCGGAGTGTTCGGCTCCTTAAAGTAAATAACTCTGGGTATGTTACTGATTTCCGTATCCGAAAGCTTTATAATTTTACCGTCCTTATCATAAACTTTGAACCACGTAACACCGCCGGTCAGGGAATACTGCAACAATTTGGAACCGCCCACAACCGAAATATCAGCCTTGCCGTCATAATTCGGGCTTGGTTCTACATAGCTCACCGTGATTTTGGGGTAGTTGTAAAAGTTAGCATACCAACGATTTAATATGTTAGATGGCGACAACGAGTACACAGGAGGCTTAGTGGCATTTTTATCTGACCTTAAAGCAACCACATAAACACTATCATATACACCACCATTCGGTACGGGAAGATCCGATATGGAGAATTTAACGGTAATCGAATCTTTAGCTGGAACTGTAAATTTCTTTCCCCTTACATTTTCACTCAAATAGGCTGTAAGGGAATCAGTTCCAATTTTCGTACCATCACGCTTGACTTCTCCATATAGAGCAATATAAAAATATTGATTCTCTAAAGAACTAGTAGATTTGACTTCTACTTCATATTCAGAATTGGAGTATATCGGAGAACTTGCCTCCACAAAGTCATTTGGCGAGACACCAGCATTGGAATAAGGGTAAGCCTTATACGCTTTCTCAAATACGGCAGTCTGCGCCATGGCCGTAAAGGCCGCACCACTCAGCAAAAAGCTGAGGCAAATCAAAGTAAAAATTTTCTTTTTCATAAGCAATTTGTTTTAAAAATTATTATTCATATTTGGTTAAAAAT
>JAISXP010000061.1 GCA_031270465.1 Tannerella sp.
TTTTGTATGTTCGTGTACAAAGATACGCCATTGCATCGAACTCCCTTCAGGAAAAACGCATCTTTTCCACGAAACGTATTCCAGCGTCCACAAAGTAGTCATTTTTACCCGCGAAATGACTTTGAGACTGTCTCAAATGCCTTCCGTAACATCATTGCGAGAGCCGATTCCGTTTCATGGGGAAAAAGGAGCAAACCGGAAACAGGCATTCTGAAAATTTCTTTTAGCCTGATGACATTGGGCAGAACCCCGTCCGAACGGGCGTGACAATCTGAATTGAAAATCGACGCGGCCAAATGCCCCCATTGATAAAAGAATTTGAGTTTTTAGAAATAATCCACTATCTTTGCCGTATAAAAAATAAAAAATTATGGCACATTATCTTGATCCTAAAAATGATTTGACATTCAAGCGCATTTTCGGCGAACATGAGGAACTGTGCATGAGTCTGCTCAACAGTATGCTTCCGCTGGAGGAAAAGCAGCAGATAGTCGGATTGCAGTATCGGTCCAGCGAACTGATACCCGAAATTCCTCTGCTGAAAGATTCAATTGTTGACGTCTGCTGCACTGATAACTATGGACGCCAGTTTATAGTGGAAATGCAAATGCTTTGGACAACCAGTTTTAAGCACAGAGTGCTGCTGAACGCCTCCAAAGCGTATGTCAGACAGTTGGACAGCGGCACGGACTACAGACTCGTACAGCCTGTTTACGCCCTGAGTTTTGTAAACGATACTTTCGATCCCGATCCGTCGGTTTACTATCACGATTACAAGATAGTCAATATCGAAAACGTGGAAAAGCAGATTGAAGGACTGGAGCTTGTCTTCATCGAACTGCCGAAATTCCGTCCCACCAACCGCGCCGAAAAGAAACTGTACGATTTGTGGCTGACGTTTCTCACCGACATCAAGGCCGGTTCGGAGCAGGTACCTCCCGAACTGCTGGAGGAAAAGGCAACCAGTGATGCCGTGAAATATCTGGAACGCCATTCCTACACCAAGGCCGAGTTGAATACGTATGACAAATATCTGGACATTATCCTCACTACACGTACCTATTACGCAGATGCCCTGGCAAAAGGTATGGCAAAAGGTATGGCGGAAGGCAGAGCCGAAGGAATAGCGGAAGGCAGAGAAAAAAATTTGATAGAAGCTGTCATCAATGGCATGCGCAGAGGTTTTTCATTAGAGCAAATACAGGCCTTTACCGGTTTAAGCAGGGAAAGAATAAAAGAAATACTTGATTCGAACGATGAGTTGAAGCAATAAAGTATTAAAATTCTCGCCTGCATCGTATGGAAAATGCGCCAAAGCGTACGACCGCATTACCTGTTCGGGGCGAGGCACATGCCGCAAGTGCGCCGGGTACCTATTTGAGACTTTCGACATAGTCGCACAAGCCGGAAAAATGTAAGCGAACGCTGCAAAAACCTGATAGCCAAAGCATCGGGGAGAAGAGCGAAAACGGAGATTTGAATCCTTTGACTCTTTGGAACCTATTCCTCAACCTCATCCTGCAGATGCGGAATATCCATGTCGCGATGAACGATTTGCCCGGTGTCGTGGAACGTCTCGCGATTCAATTCCCGCCAGAGCAAATCTTTCAGTTCGGCAATACCCTGTCCGCTTACAGACGAGATGAATACATGCGGGATGTCCGGCGGGAGCGTGGTTTTCAGTCTGTCCAGCGCGTCGCGGTCTGCCAGATCGGTTTTAGTCACGGCGAGCGCCCTGTTCTTACCGGCGAGGTCGGGATTGTAGCGGACAAGTTCGCCGTTCAGTATGTCATATTCCCTGCGAATGTCGTCCGTGTCGGCAGGTATCATGAAAAGCAGAAGCGAGTTTCGTTCGATATGGCGCAGAAACCGCAGTCCAAGTCCTTTGCCTTCGCTTGCACCCTCGATGATGCCGGGAATATCGGCCATGACAAACGAGCGACTGTCGCGATACTGTACCATACCCAGATTGGGTTCCAGCGTGGTGAAAGGATAGTTGGCTATTTTGGGTTTCGCCGCCGAAACGACCGACAGCAGAGTTGACTTGCCCGCATTCGGGAAACCGACCAGCCCGACATCCGCCAGCAACTTGAGTTGGAGAATGAAGATGCGTTCCTGCGACGGCTCGCCGGGTTGTGCATAACGCGGCGCCTGATTGGTCGACGTCTTGAAGTGCACATTCCCGCGCCCGCCCTTTCCGCCTTTCAGCAGTAAAACGGTCTGGCCGTCGTCTCTGATGTCGCAGACATACTCGCCCGTCTCCGCGTCGTAGACGACCGTCCCGCAAGGCACTTCGATATAACGGTCTTCGCCATCCTTGCCCGAACTGCGTTTGGCGCTGCCGCCCTCGCCCGGCGTGGCAATGATGTGTCGCTCGTACTTCAGGTGAAGCAGCGTCCAGAGATTGCGGTTGGCGCGCAGGTAGACATGCCCTCCACGCCCGCCGTCGCCACCGTCCGGGCCGCCTTTGGGAATGTATTTCTCGCGCCGGAAATGCAACGAACCCGCACCGCCCTTTCCCGAACGGCAATAGATCTTTACATAATCAACAAAATTCGATTCGCCCATGTTTTTACGGTTTAAACAGTTTGGCCACTGCTTCGTCAATGCGTCGGAATATGTCGTCGATCGACCCCGTTCCCTTGATGGCGACACGCTTGTCTTCACTTATATAGTAAGTTGCCAGCGGCGCCGTCTGCGTATGATAGACGTCCAGCCGCGACTGGATGGTCTCGATATTGTCGTCCGTACGCCCCGAAATCTTGCCGCGTTCAAGCAGGCGGTGGATGAGTTCCCCGTCTTCAACCTGCAGGTCGAGCATAACCGAAACGTCCGTTCCCTTTTTCCCCAGCAGACCCTTTAGCGCCTTTGCCTGCGGAATCGTTCGCGGAAAACCGTCGAATACGATACCTTTCGAATCGGGTATGCCATCCAGAAAATCGGATATTAACTGGATAATCAAATCATCGGGCACAAGCCGGCCTGCGTCCATGTAGCTTTTAGCCAGTTTACCCAGTTCGCTGCCTGCCTTGATGGCCTCGCGAAGCACATTCCCGGTAGAAATGTAATCCAGTCCGTATTTTTTAATCATCAATTCACTTTGCGTCCCTTTTCCGGAGCCGGGAGCACCAAAGATAACAATGTTCAGCATATTTCTATTAATTTAATTACTTTATAATCCTGTAAATGTCGCGCGACGTACGCCCCAGTCCATCGTAGTCCAGTCCAAAACCTACAATAAAATCGTTGCCTATTTCCAGCCCGACATAATCGGGTTTCAGGTCGCACCTGAGTGCATCAGGCTTGAACAGCATGGCTGCCAGACGCACGTTGCTGACGCCTGCCTCCCACAGCCTCCGCATGACATAATGCATGGTCAATCCCGTATCTATCACATCTTCCAGCAAGATGACAGACCTGCCGCGCAGCGCATCTTCTCTGACGGGCAAAAGTTCCTGCACGACACCTTTCGAATGGACGCCCTGATATGAAGAATAGGCGGCAAACGTCAGTTCATACACGGGCGGCAGCTTGCTCATCAATTCTGCCGCAAACATGTACGCCCCATTCAAAATACCTACAAAAAGCGGATTTTCGCCCTGAACGTCGCGTTCAATTTCCGCTGCTACCCGCGTGATGGCCTTTACAATTTCCTCCTCACGAATATACATGGCAAAATCCTTGTCTTTCAGTCTAATTATGTCTTGCATCAAAAACTTGTTTGTCTTTAGGGTGACAAACTTACGCAAATTTCTTTGATTTTAGGCAAAATCTGTCCCAAAAAATATGTACATTTGGCAGTCTAAAATCAACTGACGCATGACTAAAATATTTAAAACGGAGAAAGTAAAGAAATTGGATCAATATACAATTGTTCATGAACCGATCAGCAGCATCGACCTTGTCGAACGCGCAGCCACGGCATTCGTGAATGCGTTTTGCAGCCATTACCCCACGCCATGCCCGGTGTATGTTTTTGCCGGGCAGGGTAATAATGGAGCCGATGCGCTGGCCGTCGCTCGCCTGCTGCATGAAGCCGGATACGACCCGGAAGTTTATTTGTTCAATCCGAAACACGATCTGTCGCCCAAATGTGAGACGAATAAAAAACGCCTGCTTGCCAGACACGAGATTCGTTTTTTCGAAATCATACACGATTTTATTCCCCCCACTGTCCACGCAGACGACATCGTTATTGACGGACTGTTCGGTACAGGGCTGAGCCGTCCGCTGGGTGGCGGGTTTGCCGCCGTAGTCGACTACCTCAATCGCTCGAACGCAACCATCGTGTCGATCGATATTCCTTCGGGACTTTTCGGCGAAGACAACCGGAAAAACGATCGCTCACATATTATAAAAGCGAAACGCACGTACACATTCGAATTTCCGAAACTGGCTTTCTTACTGGCCGAAAACGAATCTTTTACAGGGCAATGGACCGTACTGCCCATCGGTATACATCCCGCCGCCGTGGCAAAGACGGACACGCCTTACCGGTTTGTGACGGACAAAGACGTGAAAGGCGTAATTCGCCCCCGTCGGACATTTTCGCACAAAGGCTCGTTCGGGCATGCCCTGCTGATAGCCGGCGGCAGGGGTAAAATGGGTGCAGCTGTTTTGGCGGCGGGCGCGTGCATGAGGAGTGGCGTCGGGCGGCTGACGGTACATCTCCCGCAAAGAGGCGAAACCGTGTTGCAGACAGCCGTTCCCGAAGCCATGCTGAGTCTGGACGAAAATGTGGATTTTGTTTCATCGCTGCCCGAAATCGAAAACCATGAGGCCATTGGCATCGGGCCGGGGATTGGCGTGCACGACATTTCCGCCGGCGTACTGGAAACGTTGCTGAAGACGGCGACAAAGCCACTCGTGCTGGACGCGGATGCGCTCAACATACTTGCAGCCGACAAGAACCGGATACAACTGCTGCCTCCGCGTACAATATTGACACCCCATCCTCGCGAATTTGACAGACTGTTCGGCGAAAGCGCGGATGACTACGAACGGCTGCACAAGGCAATGAATATGGCGGCGAAACATGCTCTGTATATTGTGCTGAAAGGCGCATATACGGCTGTTTGCACGCCCGAAGAAAACGCTTTTTTCAATTCGACGGGCAATGCGGGAATGGCAACGGCTGGAAGCGGAGACGTATTGACAGGCTTGATACTGGGGTTGCTGGCGCAGGGCTATACGCCTGAAACGGCTGCAGTTGCAGGCGTATATCTGCATGGGCTGGCGGGCGACATCGCCAAGGCGAATCATTCGGAAGAAAGCCTGATTGCGGGCGATTTGATTCGTGCACTGGGAAAAGCTTTTAGATTACAGCATGGTGAAAACTGATTGACTGTTCACTTTTTTATAAACTAAAGAATGTCCTTTTTTTTCAGTCTCGTTTTTTTTCCATACCTTTGCACCGAAATTATTTAGTTCAGGTTTATAAAAGAAAAATTTATGATTAATCAAATTGGAGAAAATGCCGGTTCCGTCTGGAAGGCATTGAACAAATCAGGACGTCTGAGTGTGAAAGAACTCAAGAAAGAAACCAAAATCAGAACAGAAAAAGAGTTATTTGCCTCCATCGGCTGGCTGGCCAGAGAAGAGAAAATTGCTTCTGCCGAAAAAGATGGAGAAATCTTCTTCTGGCTGGTATAAATCAGGCGTTTCCCGGTCCGGACGAGGTTCTTCCCCGTCCGGTCTATTTTCGTGAACTATTATCTTACGCACAGGTAGAACCTGTAATGATAAAACGGACGAGGCTGAACCCCGTTCGAACGGGCGCGACAATTTGACCGCACTCAAACGAATTGCTTGCATATCGACAAAGCGCGACAGGATGAAAATCATTTCTCGGCGAAAATTTTTTTCTCCGCCAACGTCTTCACCTTTTTGTCGCCGATGTGATTATACACCTTATTTGCACACAATTACATGGCTTTAGAGAAAAGAAGTTGTCTGTACGATTTACGGGAAACTTCTTTTTGTGACAAAAAAAATATAATTTTGAATTGTATTTTCCATTTCTTATGTCTACTTTTGCCTATATTTTGGCGAAAAAAAATGACCGAAGAACAAATAACACTGTGGGAGGAATTTGAAAAAAAAATACGGGCGCTTTTGGTTATATGTGAAAATCAAAAGAAAAAGATTGCGGAACTGACCGCACAAATATCTGAAGAAGAAGTTCGTACCCAACAGGCATTAGAAGAAATCAGGTCATTGAAAGTCAAATACGGTGATTTGCTGACGGCGCACGCCGCATCGGTCCTTTATGGCGATGTAAAAAGCGCACGAAAGCAGTTGTTGGATATGGTGCGTGAAATAGATAAATGTATCGCACTGTTAAACGGATAGTTGTGAAAAAAGACGAGTTTAATATAAACTTGGAGGTGGCGGGCAGGACATATCCTGTGACCCTCGTGCGGGGAGACGAATTGTCCGAAGCCATGATACGCAAGGCGACAGAAAGGATTCAGACGCTTTACGTGGAGTACAAGCAGCGGTATGTGAAAACCCTGGAAGAAAGAGACCTGCTGGCCATGGTAGCTCTCCAACTGGTTACAGACCTCGTTTGGCTCGAAGAAAAGAATGACATAACGCCGGTTACGCAGAAGATACATCAATACATAGCGGAATTGGACGGCTTTTTGTCGGGTAATTAGCTTTTACGAAGATAAGGGGAAATTTACACGCACTACCGTTGTATGGAACAGTCCATATAACGATAGTGTTTTTTTATAACATATTAAATTGAGTTTTGACAAGTATGGAGATATTATTTTATTTAGGATGTTTTGCGGCAGGGGTGCTGCTGACATGGCTACTGATTAATGCGAACGGGAAATCCCGATATAACAAGATGCTGGCAGACGCCGAAAAGGAGGCCGAAGTCATCAAGAAAAACAAAGAACTGGAAGCGAAGGAACACGCTTTCCTGCTGGAATCCGAATTTGAAAAAAAATGCGTAGAGCGAAACTCTCGACTGCAGTCCCTCGAATCGAAGCAGAAACAGCGTGAAATATTGCTGAACCAGAAGCAGGAAGAACTGTACCGGAAGATATCGGAAGTAGATACCGTACGCGAAAACCTGAACAACCAGCTCGCCATAATCGACAAGCGGAGGCAGGATATGGAAAAACTGCATCAGCAGGAAGTCCTTCATCTGGAATCCATTGCAGGTATTTCGGCAAGTGAGGCGCGCGAACGGCTGATCGAATCGCTCAAGGACGAGGCAAAAACCCAGGCAGCCTCATTCATCAACGAGATTATGGAAGAAGCCAAAATGACGGCCAACAAAGAAGCGCAGCGGATTGTCATCAGGTCTATCCAGCGCCTCGCGACCGAGACGGCGATTGAAAATGCAGTGACGGTGTTTCACATCGACTCGGACGAAATCAAGGGGCGCATCATTGGCCGCGAAGGCCGCAACATCCGCGCGCTGGAATCGGCAACGGGCATCGAAATCATTGTAGACGATACGCCCGAGGCCATCATTCTGTCCGGCTTCGACCCTGTGCGCCGCGAAGTTGCACGGCTGGCGTTGCACCAACTCGTACAGGACGGGCGCATTCATCCCGCGCGTATCGAAGAAGTGGTAAGCAGGGTACGCAAGCAGGTTGAAGAAGAAATCGTTGAAACAGGCAAACGTACGACGATCGACATGGGCGTGCACGGACTGCATCCCGAACTGGTACGGATGATCGGAAAGATGAAATACCGCTCGTCATACGGGCAGAACCTGTTGCAGCACGCACGCGAAACGGCGAATCTCTGCGCCATCATGGCCGCTGAACTCGGACTGAACCCCAAAAAGGCGCGCCGGGCGGGATTGCTTCACGACATCGGCAAAGTACCGGACGACGAACCGGAGTTGCCGCATGCCATCCTGGGAATGAAAATATGCGAAAAATTCAAGGAAAAGCCCGACATCTGCAACGCCATCGGCGCGCATCACGACGAGATTGAAATGCACAGCCTGATTGCCCCCATCGTGCAGGTATGCGATGCCATCTCGGGAGCGCGTCCCGGCGCTCGTCGCGAAATCGTCGAAGCGTACATCAAGCGGCTGAATGACCTCGAACAGCTGGCGATGTCCTATCCGGGCGTAGTCAAGACGTATGCCATACAGGCCGGACGCGAACTGCGCGTAATCGTCGGCGCCGACAAGATAACGGACAAGGACACGGAAAATCTTTCCGTCGAGATTGCAAAAAAGATTCAGGACGAGATGACTTATCCCGGCCAGGTGAAGATTACGGTGATTCGCGAAACCCGCGCAGTAAGTTTCGCCAAATAAATCTTGAATTTCGAATCCGCCTCCTGCCCCGTGCGGACGGAGTTCTCTGTGCAATGTCATTAAATTCCGATTTATCCGGCAGGGTTTTACCCCTGATTTGACCGGAGGCGGCTCTGTGTCCGAACGGAACCCTGAATTGCGAATATTAAATCTTGAATCTCGAATCCGCATACAGCCGTTCGCGAAGATCGGCGATGGCGGAATCGGAGATATAGTCGTCGTATTCCATCATTTTGTCGATGATGCCGCGGGGTGTCAGTTCGATCACGCGATTAGCTACGGTCTGGATAAATTCATGGTCGTGGCTTGCAAACAGTATATTGCCCCGGAAACTGCACAGCGTGTTGTTAAAAGCCTGAATCGATTCCAGATCCAGATGATTGGTCGGCGTGTCGAGGACGAGCACGTTGGCATCTCGCAGCATCATGCGCGAAATCATGCAACGCATCTTTTCTCCACCGGACAGTACGCTCACCTTTTTCAGCAGTTCTTCGCCGGAGAAAAGCATCCGCCCCAAAAAGCCTTTCAGAAACACTTCGTTTGTTTCCCGGGCAAACTGGCCGAGCCATTCAATCAGATTATAGTCCGAGTTGAAATAACGTGCGTTATCCAGCGGCAGATAAGCGGTTGTGATGGTCTGTCCCCATTTAAATTCACCTTCGTCGGGCTGTTCTTCTTCGTTGATGATACGGAACAGGGCGGTCATGGCGCGCGGATCGCGGCTGAGGAAGACGATTTTATCATCTTTCTCGACGTTGAAATTAAGGTCTTTGAACAGCACCTCACTATCGATGCTCTTGCTCAGTCCTTTGACTTCGAGAATCTGGTTGCCCGGCTCGCGTCCCGGCGTGAAGATGATACCCGGATAACGGCGCGACGACGGCTGTATCTCCTCGATATTCAACTTCTCGATCATCTTCTTCCGGCTGGTTGTCTGTTTCGATTTGGCTACGTTGGCGCTGAAGCGGCGGATAAATTCTTCCAGCTCCTTTTTCTTTTCTTCGGCCTTTTTGTTTTGTTGCTGCTGTTGGCGAAGGGCGAGTTGACTTGATTCGTACCAGAAACTGTAGTTTCCCGTGAAAAGTTTCAGCCGGCCGAAGTCAATATCCACCGTGTGTGTGCAGACCGAATCCAGGAAGTGGCGGTCGTGGCTGACGATCAGCACTGTCTGTTCGAAGTCGGCAAGATAGCGTTCCAGCCACATGACGGTTTCGAGGTCGAGGTCGTTCGTCGGTTCGTCGAGCAGCAGATTGTCGGGCTGGCCGAACAGTGCACGCGCCAGCAGCACGCGCACTTTCTTTTTGCCGCTCAAGTCTTTCATCAGGGTGCGGTGAAGCGATTCCCCGATGCCCAGTCCGCTGAGCAGACTGGCGGCGTCGCTCTCGGCGTTCCAGCCTTCCATCTCGGCAAACTTCTCTTCGAGTTCGGATGCGCGCAGACCGTCTTCATCGCTGAAATCCGTCTTGGCGTATATCGCGTCTTTCTCGGTCATGATGTCCCACAGCGTCGTATGCCCCATCAGCACCGTGTCCAGTACGGAACAGTCGTCGAAGGCAAAATGGTCTTGCGACAGCACGGACAGCCGTTCGCCCGGCCCCATTGCGACATGTCCGCGCGTCGGATCCATTTCTCCGCTTATAATCTTGAGAAACGTGGACTTGCCCGCACCATTGGCGCCAATGATGCCGTAGCAGTTCCCCGGTATGAACTTGATATTGACGTCCTGAAACAGGATACGCTTTCCGAACTGAATATCCAAATCGCTGATTGTAATCATTTTTATTCCTGAATTATCACTTTTGAGGCCGCAAAGATACGAATTTTTATCCATTTTCCGGACGCTTTCCTTGCGGGGAAAATTGAATTCAGTCATTCAGTTGTCCCGTCATTCAAAAATCGAACGACAGCTGTTCCGGTGGCAGAAGCGCGAAACTCTTCCGGTGATACGGAGTTGCACCGTACCGGCGAATGGCTTCGCGGTGTGCTGCGGTCGGGTATCCCTTGTTTTTATTCCATTGATAGGCCGGATACTGTTCAGACAGGCTGTTCATGCAGTCGTCGCGATACGTTTTTGCCAGTATCGATGCAGCAGCGATGCTCATATATTTGCCGTCGCCTTTGACGACCGTCGTATACGGAATGTTCCGGTAGGGGACGAAGCGGTTGCCGTCTACCAGAATATGTTCGGGACTGACGTGCAACTGTTCGATGGCGCGGTGCATGGCTAAAAAAGAAGCTCTGAGGATGTTGAGACGGTCTATTTCTTCGGGCGCGACGATACCCACCGCCCAGGCTACGGCTTCGCGCTCGACGACGGTGCGCAGGGCGTAGCGACGTTTTTCACTGAGTTGCTTGCTGTCGTTCAGTTCGTCGTTCCTGAAACCGGCAGGCAGGATCACCGCCGCAGCAAACACTGCTCCCGCCAGGCAGCCCCGTCCGGCTTCGTCGCAGCCACACTCCACGCAATTCTCTTTCAAACAGGGCAACAGCGACATTCAGAACATACCCCTTACTTTTTCGATACCGGCCACCAGCGCATCCACTTCGTCCGCCGTATTGTACAGGGCAAACGAAGCGCGCACCGTTCCGTCCACTCCCAGCGCTTTCATCAGCGGCTCGGCGCAATGATGTCCCGTACGGACGGCAATACCCAGACGGTCAAGAATCATGCCCGTGTCATAATGGTGCACTCTGTCCAGCAGGAATGAAATCACGCCGCTTTTCTGCTTTGCACGGCCGAACAGGCGAACGCCGTCCACCGCCTCCAGCCGTTCCGTGGCATACGCCAGCAACTGTTCTTCGCTCGATGCGATCTCATTCCATCCGACAGTTTCCAGATATTGCAGCGCTGTTGCGAGCGCCGTACTCCCTATAAAGTCGGGCGTGCCTGCTTCAAACTTATACGGCAATACGTTGTAGGTCGTTTTCTCGAACGACACCCTTTCGATCATCTCTCCCCCTCCCTGATACGGCGGGATGGCATCCAGCCATTTTTCTTTTCCGTACAAAACGCCGATACCGGTCGGAGCGTAGATTTTGTGACCGGAAAAAGCGTAAAAGTCAGCATCCAGATCCTGCACATCCACTCGCCGGTGCGCCACGGCCTGAGCGCCGTCCACAAGCACGGGCACGCCGCGACGGTGGGCTATACGCACGATTTCCGCCACAGGATTGACCGTTCCCAGCACATTGGACACGTGTGTAACTGCCACCATCCGCGTCCGTCCGGAAAACAGACCGGGCAACGCATCCATGTCCAGTTCGCCGTTTCCGGTCAGGGGAATCACCTTCAGCACAAACCCTTGTAACTGCCACGGGACGATATTCGAATGGTGCTCCATCGTCGAGACGATGATTTCGTCTCCCGGTTTCATAAAAGCCCTGCCGTAGCTCGAAGCCAGCATGTTGATTGCCTCCGTCGTACCGCGTGTAAAGATGATTTCCGCCTGAGAACCCGCATTCAGAAAGCGCTGTACCACACGGCGCGCTTCTTCGTGCGCCTCCGTAGCCTGCTGGCTGAGATAATGTACGCCTCTGTGTATATTGGCATTGGAATGATAATAACCTTCGCACAGTTTCTCGACTACACACCGGGGCTTCTGCGTCGTAGCCGCATTGTCGAGGTAGATCAAAGGCTTGCCGTATATTTTTTCCTGCAAAATCGGAAAATCCGACCTGATGATTTTATTATCCGTCATAACCGTTTCTTTTCATGAAGGTGCAAAGGTAGCAGTTTATTGTTTTCGATGCCGACATGAAAAGATAAAATCAATATTCATAACGTTAATTATGCATAATTGTTTGTGGAAGCACAATTGAATTATACAAAAAATCATTTTCTTTGCAAGCGTATTTGTTTATCATTAATTTTAAATAGAGACAAAATGAAAAAGATTTTATTAAGTGTAGTAATTATTGCCGTAGTAGGGACAGGGTTGGTTTTTGCCATCAATGCAGATGATTCCAAACCGAAGAAAGACGCTCAGAAGACAGAACAAACTTGTACGAAAGCAGCGGAAGCAACGTCAAAACAGAGCGAAGCAAAAGGCTGCTGCCAGAAAGACGGCAAAGCCACATCCGAATCATGTAGCAAAAGCAGTACGGAAAAGGCGTCATCGTCCTGCTGTAGCGAGAAAAAAGAAGGCGAAAAGAAGGAATGCTGCGCCGCTAAAAAGGAAAATAAATAAAATTATTTCCCCGCAGAAAAAAATCCTGGCAGATTGGTCTGTCGGAATTTTTTTTGCAAAACCATGCATTGTCAATTACAAGGAATCACTATATTTGCACGTTATAAATCAGACACAGGTACTGATGCAGGCAAACAGCCGCATTTTGCCTGTATATTATCTTAGTTATTTATGAAGTTACTTGAAATTACATGGACGGCTGACCCCGCCATTTTCTCAATCGGGTCGAAGGAAATACGCTGGTATGCGATGGCGTTTATTATCGGTTTTGCCATCGGATACAAGATTGTGCAGCAGATGTGGAAGAATGAAAAGTTGAATCCCAGCTGGCTGGATCCGTTACTGTACTATACCGTGTTCGGAACTGTCATCGGTGCGCGGCTCGGGCATTGCCTGTTCTACGATCCGTCGTATTATCTTTCCCATCCGATCGAGATTCTGAAAATGTGGGAAGGCGGGCTGGCCAGTCACGGCGGCGTGCTCGGCATCATCGTCGCCATCTTTTTCTTTTCCCGTTTCGTGTCGCACAGGAGCATGTTGTGGACGTTCGACAAACTTGTCACGCCTACGGGACTGGTAGCGGCGCTGATACGCCTCGGCAACCTGATGAACCACGAGATTTACGGCCATCCGACCGATTTGCCGTGGGGATTCCGGTTCATCAAGAATCTGTCCGCATGGCGACAGGGAGCCGAACCCCTCTTCTCGGTGCCCAGCCACCCGACGCAAATATACGAAGCAGCCTGCTACCTGTTCACTTTCGTGCTCTGCATGTGGCTGTACTTCAAAAAGCAGGCGTGGAAAAAAGAAGGTTTCATCTTCGGCATTTTTATGATTTGCATTTTCGTCTCCCGTTTCTTCATCGAATTTCTCAAGGAAGATCAGGAAGCGTTCGAAGCCGGCATGATGCTCAACATGGGGCAGTGGTTGAGCATTCCATTCATTCTGGTGGGGATATTCTTTGTTGTGCGGGCAAAGCATCACCCGGAGATTCAAGACTCAAAGACTCCAAATTCAAAACCAAAAGATTCCCGCAAATGAAAAAAATAACAAACGATATATATTACGTCGGTGTAAACGATCGCCGGAAAGCACTTTTCGAAAACATCTGGCCTCTGCCGCACGGCGTTTCATACAATTCATTTCTGATTGCGGACGAAAAAACGGCGCTGGTCGATACGGTCGACATTTGCTATGCCGATCTTTTTATCGGAAAAGTAGCGGAAGCGCTGGGCGGACGGTCTCTGGACTACCTGATAGTAAATCACATGGAACCCGACCATTCCGGCAGTATTCGCCTGCTGAAGCAATTGTATCCCAAACTGCAGATTGTCGGCAACAGGCAAACATTCGGCATGTTGGACGGATATTACGGCATCACGGACGGACTGCATGAAGTGAAGGAAAAGGAAACGCTTGATCTCGGCCGTCACCGCCTGACGTTCTACATGGCGCCAATGGTGCACTGGCCGGAAGTGATGATGGCGTATGACGCGACGGACAGGACGCTTTTCTCGGCCGACGCATTCGGCGCCTACGGCACGCTGGACGGCGGAGTGACGGATACGGAAATGAACGTCGACACGTTTTGGGACGAGATGGTGCGCTACTACGCCAATATCGTCGGCAAGTATGGAAATCCCGTTCACAAGATTCTGGAAAAATTGCAGGCGCTGGATATTCAGACCATCTGTTCCACACACGGCCCTGTCTGGCGCGAACACCGCAGCAAGGCCATCGACATCTACGACCGGATGAGCCGCTACGAAGGTGAAAAAGGCGTGACGATTGCATACGGAAGCATGTACGGACATACCGAACAGATGGCCGAAACGATTGCCGCTTCGCTCTCGGAAAGCGGCGTGCGGCAGATTGTCTTGTACGACGTCAGCAAAACACACGCATCATATATCCTGAAAGACGTGTTCAGATACAGCGGACTGATGATCGGCAGCCCCACGTACAGCGGACAGCTGTTCCCTGAAATTGATTCGCTGCTGAAAAAAATCGAGATATGCGAAGTAAAAAACCGCCTGTTCGGTTATTTCGGATCGTTCACGTGGGCAGGGATGGCGGTCAAACGCTTGACGTCGTTTGCGGAAACCATGCATTGGGAAACGGTCGGCGAACCGGTAGAACAAAAACAGGCCATGAGCGCCGAAACCCACGAAAAATGCCGGGCGCTCGGCAAAGCCATGGGGAGCAGAATCCAGGATTCAAAACTCAAAAATTAAGTTTCAATTATTCAGTCATTAATTCAATTATTCAGTCATTAAACATGCGAGTCATTATAGAACAAAACTACGAAATGTTATCGAAATGGGCGAGCAACTACATTGCCGCCAAAATCAGGAAAGCCGCACCGACGGCCGACAAACCGTTTGTATTGGGACTGCCGACCGGCTCGTCGCCGCTGGGCACATACAAACGCCTGATTGAGTTAAACAAAGCCGGCGTGGTGTCGTTCAGACACGTCATCACGTTCAATATGGACGAATATGTCGGTCTGCCGAAAGAACATCCCCAGAGCTATCATTCTTTTATGTGGAATAACTTATTCCATCACATAGACATTCAACCCGGGCATGTGCACATCTTGAACGGGAACGCACCCGATCCTGAAGCCGAATGTGCCGCATACGAAGCAAGCATCACGAAGTCGGGCGGAATAGACCTTTTCCTTGGCGGCATCGGGCCGGACGGACACATCGCATTCAACGAACCGGGTTCGTCGCTGGCATCGCGCACGAGGGTGAAAACGCTGACAACGGATACGATTATCGCCAATTCCCGTTTCTTTGACAGCGACGTGACCAAAGTGCCGAAAAAAGCATTGACGGTTGGTGTAGCTACGGTACTGGGAGCAAAAGAGGTACTGATTGCAGTAAACGGACACAGCAAGGCGCGCGCGCTGCAACAGGCCGTAGAAGGCGCCGTCAATCAAATGTGGACGATTACGGCGTTGCAAATGCATCCGAAAGGGATTATTGTATGCGACGAAGAGGCCTGCGCCGAACTCAAAGTCGGGACTTACAGGTACTTCAAAGATATTGAAAGGGAGAATCTCTGCCCGGATTCATTACTTTGAAACGACTTCTCTGTTCGAGATTCGAGATTCAAAATTACCCCGTCCGTTTTATCCGTGAGGTTCCACCTCACATGCAGGCAGAACCTGCAGGACAAACCGGACGGGGTATGAATTTCGTTCCGAACAGTCATTAAGTTATTCAATCACTAACACTACCGAACGGGGCTATTTGACCGCTACCTTATATCGCCGTCCTTCCGCCGCGACGACATACACGCCGGCGGGCAGGGTCGCGCCGACCGTCTCGCCTGCGGCGTATGGGAGGATTTTCACCAGCACGCCGGTTACATTATATATATGCGCCCGGCCATCAGTCGCACCGGCGGCGACGTACAGCCGGTTGCCGTAACTCCAGACACG
>JAISXP010000079.1 GCA_031270465.1 Tannerella sp.
CCCTCAAAACAAACAAAGAAAAAAACATTTCATCTTTTCACGGAGCCGAAGTCCGTTTAAAGGACTGTCAAAAAATCGGCATAAATTTAAAATAAATAAATCAAACTTCCAAATATTCCGGACAGTTTTTCTAAAATATCTATCTATTTATCATATAGTTACCCTTATGTTTTGACAGGCAATAAATTCAACCGCAATATTTGTTCAAATCGACAACTTCTTGTATTATTTGCCTAAGAACGGATGGGTTGGCAGAATCCAGTTCCGGGATATTCATCCCCACGCCCGCAGGATACCTTTCGACTGCATGGCTTCGAGATCGCTCGTGATGCCTGCTTTGGTAATATTCCCGTTCAGCCAGTCCCAGAACACGCCGGGACGGGCAGATAACGGCGGATTGCCGAAGGCTTCGACAACGGATTGAACATCCTGTAACGGTTGCCCCGACCGACAGGCGGAAAATATATTCCCGCCTAAAAAACCTCCCGCAACGATTACGGAGGATTGTTTTATAAAATCACGTCTATTTGTCATTGACTATAATTGTTTAATTGTTTAATAATTCTTGAACTTATTCAAGGGGACTCCTAAAAACTATTTTGTCTATTTTGATTTTTATAGGGAGCCGAAATCCCCGTTAAAACTCTGATTAAAAATCACTACAAAGATAATACAAAAAAAATAATACCATTGATATTTTTCAACATTTTTCGCTGAAAAAATCTACCTGTCTGTATGTTAGCGATATGGTTTTCGCAAAATTTTTCAGGATATTCTTAAAAACTCGTTCTTTTCAGAGGAAGAAAAATAATGTTTAGCACATCAAAACAGGAGTTTGATTTTCTTTATGCACGCAAAATAAATAGCATGTAACGGTTCGATTTCATATCCCGTAGCCCCTTTGATGTACCGTCCCTGCAGGACGGAATATGCTGAAAAACACCTGCATTCCGTCCCTGACAGGACGGGGGCGGGGTGTGAGGCACACATTTTCTACCAACATTGTGTCCCCTACGGGACACCGGAAAACTGTTATAGCTAATTTATTTCGCATCCCTTAATCTTAAATTTTTATTTTCCGACCGAGATACTTTCGCCAGTAATACATCGGCGGGTCGGTCTCGTCGAAACCGATTGAGCGGTACAGATTCTGTGCCACCACGTTGTCCTGCCTGACTTCGAGCGTGACGCGGCTACAGCTTCTTTTCTCCGCTTCGTCGACGGCGGCCTGCATCAGCCGGCGTCCGATGCCTTTGCCACGATGCGTTTTCAGCACAAACACGTCGTGGATATTCATCATCGGACGGACGGTAAACGTCGAATAGTTCTCGAACGCCACCAGCAGTCCGCAGTACACACCGCCGCTTTCGGCAAGCAACACCACCGAAGCCGGACGGCAGCACAATTCGCCGGTCAGCCTGGTCTGTTCCTCCGCGGAAAGCAATGTACCGCCTCCCATTTCGTCTTCAATATATCCGTTCAGCAGCGACGCAACGGCCTGCAAATGGGCAGGATTATCGTAGTCGCACGCCATTACGGCAGTCGCACGTATTGTCATAACAAAAATGTTTGACGCAAATATATGAATATATTTCAATCCTATTATGTACATTTGCAAAAAAAATACTGTTAACGATGTAACAAAACAGGAAAATTTACGTCATATAAATGCAGCTTCAATAAAAAAACGGATATGAAGAAAATATTTTTTCAAAATGTGCAACTTGACGGTATGAAGGTTTCGTCTAACAAAAAAATGTGTGAAGAATGATTATTCAACTGAAAGATATTAACAAGACGTATTACAACGGTGCGCCGCTTCATGTGCTGAAAGGTATCGACCTCGACATCGAACGGGGCGAGATGGTGGCCATCATGGGGGCTTCGGGATCGGGCAAGAGCACGCTGCTGAACATACTCGGCATACTGGATACGTACGACGAGGGGACATACAGCCTGGGCAACCAGTTGATACGCGACCTGAGCGAATCGCGCGCCGCCGAGTTTCGCAACCGCATGATAGGATTTGTTTTCCAGTCGTTCAATCTGATTTCATTCAAGAATGCGATGGAAAACGTGGCGCTGCCACTGTACTATCAGGGTCTTTCGCGACGGAAACGCAACGCCATGGCAATGGAATATCTGGACCGGGTAGGGCTGAAGGAATGGGCAGACCACCTGCCGAGCGAGCTGTCGGGCGGACAGAAGCAGCGCGTAGCCATCGCCCGCGCCCTGATAGCGAAACCGCAGGTCGTCCTTGCCGACGAGCCGACCGGCGCACTCGACAGCGTCACGACCACCGAAGTGATGCAACTCCTCCGAGAAGTGAACCGCGAAGGCATGACAATGATTATCGTCACCCACGAATCGTCCGTGGCCGGCATCACCGACCGCATCATCCGCCTCAAAGACGGCATTATCGAACAAATAGAAACCTTGACGCATCATGTTTGATCTCGACAGCCTCCGCGAAATAGGAAGCACGATGAAGAAAAACAAACTCCGCACCTTCCTCACCGGCTTCTCCGTGGCATGGGGCATCTTCATGCTCATCATCCTGCTGGCAGCCGGCAACGGACTGCGCAACGGCATCGCCTTCAATTTCGAGAAGTGGTCGTCCAACCTGGTCGAAATCTGGCCGCGCCATACGACGCGCCCCTGGCAGGGTCTGCCCGTCGACCGGCAAATACGCTTCACCCGCGAAGATGTGAACCGAATCAAACGCGACCTCCCCGAAGTCAACTTCATATCGCCCATCAACTACCGTAACGATACGCTCTCCTTCGGACGCGAATACCTGACAGGCCGCATCCGCGCCGTATATCCCGATTTCTCTTCCATCCAGTACCTCCCCATCCCGTCCGGAAAAGGCCGCTTCGTCAATGACCTCGACCTGAAAGAACGGCGAAAAGTAGTAGTACTCAGTCCGCGCATGGTGCAAATCCTGTTTCGCGACTCCATCGAGCCGCTGGGACAGTATATCAAAATCGGGAACCTGATGTTTCAGGTAATAGGCATATACCAAGACGACAATACGAACGATACGCCGCCGGCCTTCATCCCCTTCTCGACAGGCGAAATGCTGTTTGAAGGCGGATACCGCGTCGGCAATATCGACTTCACGGTGCAGGGAATCAATACGAAAGCCGAATCGGAAGCCTTCGAAAAGCGGCTCAGAACACGTCTGGCACGCTATCACCGGTTCGACCCCGAAGACCTGAACGCCATCGGAATGTACAACATGGGCGAAGAATTTCGCATGTGGCAGGGGATGAACAACGGAATAGCCATGTTTATCTGGGTGATCGGCATCGGTACGCTGATGGCCGGCATCGTCGGCGTGAGCAATATCATGCTGATCACGGTACGTGAACGCACGCGCGAGTTCGGCATACGCAAAGCCCTCGGAGCTAAACCGTCGTCCATACTGAAACTGGTCATCATCGAGTCGGTGCTCGTCACGGCCGTGTTCGGGTATATCGGAATGGTGTCGGGCATCGGGTTGACGGAAGTAATCAACTTCTTTATGGAAATGGCCGGCGCCGGATCGAGCACCGGAGGTAATCCGGGCGAAAACACGACCGTCTTCCGTAACCCCACGGTCGATATGAGCATAGCCGGCGCCGCTACCTGCGTGCTGGTTGTGGCCGGAGTGCTGGCAGGATATTTCCCCGCGCGCAAAGCAGTCAAAATATCGGCCATCGAAGCGATGCGGGAGGAATGAGATTTCAGTGAATAACGAACAGTGAACAGTGAATAATACAATTAATATACAATCACGTGGGATTATTTGATTTGGACCGGTGGGTAGAGATATGGGCGACTATCACGCGCAACAAGATACGCAGCATCCTGACATGCCTCGGCGTGTTCTGGGGAATCCTGATGCTTGTGCTCCTGCTGGGTGCAGGCGCGGGACTGCGAAACGGAATATTCGGCCTGCTGGAAGGATTTGCCACCCGCAGCGTCTTCTTCCTGACCGACCGCACGAGCGAACCCTACAAAGGATTTAACAAAGGACGCTACTGGAGCATGCGCAACCGCGATATCGAAAACATCAGAAAGAATGTCGAAGGAGCAGAGATCGTGTCCGGATTGGTCGGCGCAGGCGGAGGCGACAAGAATGTAGTATACGGACAGATCGCCGGGAGTTACAGCGTCAGCGGCGTCTCGCCCGAATTTTTCCGGATACAGATACCCCGGCTGATCTACGGCAGACTGATCAACAACATCGACATCGACGAAAAACGGAAAGTCTGCGTGATAGGCAACGATGTGAACAAGACACTCTTCCGCAACGAAAATTCCTGCGGGAAATATATCCGCGTCAACGGACTGTATTACATGATAGCAGGCGTGGTAGACAGCAAGGCCAACATCAATCTCAACGGACGGATGGCCGAATCCGTTTACCTGCCCTTCACTACCCTGCAGCAGACTTCGGTGCAGGGCGACGTCATCCACGTCCTTTTCGTATGCGGCAAACCCCACTATCCGCTTCAGAAAATGATCGACGAAGTGACGACCCTCCTGAAGGGACAAAACGAAATAGCCCCTTCCGACCCGCAGGCAGTACGGGTGTTAAACATCGCCGCGCAGGTCGAAACGTTCGACATGCTCTTTACCGGCATCGACATCCTGGTCTGGCTCGTAGGCATGGGCTCGCTGCTTGCCGGCGTGATCGGCATCAGCAACATCATGATGGTGACGGTGAAAGAACGGACGAAAGAAATCGGCGTACGCCGCGCACTGGGTGCCAAACCGTTCAACATCATCTCGCAGGTGATGAGCGAAAGCCTCCTGCTGACGGCCATGGCCGGCTTGCTGGGATTAAGCCTGGGCGTTTTCATGCTCGACTTTGTGAGCAGAATGATGGCCAACCAGCCGCAGGACAGCGGGAACATCTTTACGAATCCCGAAGTACATATCCAGACAGCCGTCTCCGCAACGATCATCCTGCTGATAAGCGGACTGCTGGCCGGACTGATTCCCGCCTGGCGGGCGATGCAGATCAAGGCGATCGACGCCATCAGGGAGGAGTAATGACTGAATAACTGAATGACTGAATAAATAACTGAATGACTGAAATCTTGAATATTAAATTTTGAATTACGAGTATGGCAAAGAAAAATCGTTTATTTAAAAAGATCATACGCATCTTTTTCCTGTCGCTGACAGGACTGGCAGTAGTCGGTACGTTCTATTTCCTCTGGAAGAAGGCGCAACCCGTTGTGACCGTCTACGAAATCGTCACGCCCAAACGTGATACGATCGAAACGAAAACAGTAGCGACGGGCAACGTCGAACCCCGCTACGAAATACTGATTAAACCGCAGATATCGGGTATCATCTCCCGGCTGCTGAAGGAAGCGGGACAGATGGTACAGTCGGGCGAAATCATTGCGCAAATCAAGGTCATCCCCGAAATGGTGCAGTTGAACAACGCCGAGTCGCGCGTCAACGTGGCGGAAATCAACCTGCGGCAAGTGGAAGAAGTATTCCGTCGCGACGAACAGCTGTTCGGTCAGCAGGTTATTTCGCGCGAGGAATACGAAGCCTCCAAAGCCGCCTGCGACAAGGCGAAGGAAGAAAAAACCAATGCCCTGAGCGCGCTGGAAATCATCCGCGACGGCATCGCGAAAAACTCCAAGGTGGAAAGCACCACACAGATACGCAGCACGATAACCGGCATGATTCTCGACATTCCCGTCAAAGAAGGAAACTCCGTGATTCAGAGCAATAACTTCAACGACGGCACGACGATTGCATCGGTAGCCAACATGAACGACATGATCTTCCACGGCAATGTGGACGAGACGGAAATCGGACGCATC
Source organism: Tannerella sp. (assembly GCA_031270465.1). Lineage (GTDB taxonomy): Bacteria > Bacteroidota > Bacteroidia > Bacteroidales > Tannerellaceae > Tannerella. Next base: position 5,835 of record JAISXP010000079.1, read on the forward strand.
CGCGAAAAAATGCCCATCAAATTAGTCATCGGCGCAATAGAAAACAAGACGTTCGAAGCCGTGCTGGAATACGTCTCGCCCAAAGGCGTGGAGAAAAATGGCGCCATACAGTTCGAAATCAAAGCGGCGGTGCAGATTCCGGAAGGCGACTTCATCCGCGCGGGCTATAGCGCCAACGCCGAAATCGTGCTCAAGCGCGCCGACGACGTGCTGACCGTGCCCGAAAGTACGGTCGAATTTCATGGCGACTCGGCCTTCGTACAACGGCTCAAACAGGAAACGCCCGAACAGATATTCGAACGCCATCCCGTCAAAACGGGACTGAGCGACGGCATCAAGATTGAAATCACCGACGGACTGACCCTCGACGACAAAATCCGCGGAGCAGCCATTGACCCCAAGAGCAAAAAATAACTGAATGACTGAATTTATGAAAATGATGAAAATAATCCTGCTGCTGTGCGGCTGCCTGGCAGCGAATGCGCAGACGCGGCAATGGTCGCTGGAGGAATGTATCAACCATGCCATCGCACACAACATAGACCTCAAAATGCAGGCGCAGGAACAGCAGCTTCGCGAAATCGAACTGAGCACAAGCAAACACAGCTGGCTGCCCAACCTGAACGCAGGCATCGGGCAGAATTTCGACTTCGGACGGTCGGAGTCGCGCGACGGCCTCATCGTCGACCGTACTTCGGCAAACTCGTCGGGGTCGCTGCAAACGAGCATGCCCGTATTCGACGGGTTCAGAATCATCAACGACATTGCCGCCCGGAAGCTAAATCTTCGGGCAGCCACCGAGGCGCTCAACAAGGCGAAAGACGATTTGGCCGTCGGCGTAGCGTCGTATTTCCTGCAGGTATTGTATACTAAGGAAATTCAGACCGTGGCCGAACTGCAAATCGCACTGACAGCCGAACAGGTCGGAAAAACGGAAGCGCTCGTGCGCACGGGCAAAGTGCCCGCTTCGCAACTGTATGACATCAACGCACAACTGGCAAAAGACGAAGTGACACTCACCGAGGCGAAAAACAATGTCCGCCTTGCCCTGCTCGACCTCGCGCAGGCGCTCGAACTGGAACGGCTGGAAACGGCTTTCGACATCACCTCGCCCGAAATAAAGGACGTGATTGCCGAAAACATGGAGAGCCTCGTCCCGCCCGAAGACATCTATAACCGCGCAGTGACCGTCAAACCGCAAATCAAGCAGCAGGAATATCTGCTCGAAAGCCAGAAGCGAATGTTGAAGGTGGCACAGTCGGGATACTATCCGAGGCTCAACCTGAACGCAAGCTACAGCAACGGATACTACCGTTTCTCGGGAGGCAACGACATCGTAAACATACCGTTTTCAGACCAGTTGAGGGCAAACGAACGGAAAACCGTCGGACTGAGCCTGACGATTCCCCTCTTCAACCGTTTCGAAGTGCGCAACAGCGTACGCACGGCGCGCGTGAACATCGTCAACCGCGAACTGATGATGGAAAACAGCAAAAAGACGCTCTACAAGGAGATTCAGCAGGCATACTACAACGCCGCCGCCGCACAGGAAAAATACATCGCCTCGAGCAAGGCCGTCGAAGCCAGCCTGCAGTCGTTCAACTACGCTGAAGCACGCTACGACGCAGGCAAGAGTACCGTCTTCGAATACAACGAAGCCAAAACGAAATACTCGCAAAGCCTCTCCGAACAGGCGCAGGCAAAATACAACTTTATTTTCCGCGCGAAGATTCTGGACTTCTATAACGGAATGCCGATTGCGCTTTGAAAAGAGAACGGATGGAAGAAAAAATTACCTGATTTGCCTTTTCCGAAAAAGCAGTATCCCCTTCGCCGCCAGAAAGCAGAACAGCAGCACGACAATGATAAACGCGCCGGCAGGAATCTGGAGAATAGAGGAAAGAAACAATCCCGTCAGACATGCCAGAAAACCAAGCAGGATACTGCCCGCAACAATCCGGCGGAAGTCGGACGTAAAAAGATTGACCGTCATCTGCGGAACGGTCAGCAGACTCATCAGCAGCATGATCCCAGCAAGGCGGATGGAGAGGACAATCGTGACGGCAATGAATACGGTCATCAGGTATTCAATGACTGTCACGGGAATCCCCTGCGTCAGGGCGAAATCGCGGTCGAACGCCGTATAGATAATTTCCCTGTGCATGAATGCGAAAAACAGGCACAGCACGAACGCTAACACTGCCGTCCAGACGAGATCCGACCGCGTGATGGTCAGTATGTTTCCAAACAGATACGACGACAGGTTGGGCGCATAGCCCTCCGTCATGCCAATACAGATGGCGCCCACAGCCATCCCCAGCGACCAGACGGCGGCGATGGCAGAATCTTCGCGCACCCGGTACGACTTGCTCACCCACTCCACGCCGAAAGCAGACAGGACGGCAAACGCCAGCGCCGTCAGAAAAGGATTGACTCCAAGATAAAATCCCAACCCCAGCCCGCCGAACGAAGCGTGTGTGATACCTCCACTGATAAACACCAGCCGCCGCGAAACGACATACGTCCCGGCAATCCCGCAGGCCACAGTAATCAGCAAACTGCCGACCAGCGCATTCTGAAAAAATGTGTAACGCAAAATATCCATCCTACAACCGTCTTTCTCCTGCAATAAGTAATGCTTCGTCTTTCAGCGTATCGGGAAGGTGTATGCCCCGCAACTGCAAACTGCGTATCCATCCTGTCACTTCCGCAGCTTTCAGCGTGTAGAGCACTTCCCTGAATTCGTCTACCGTATCTTCGGGATAGGCGTCGGAAGGCAAACCCCGATAAGCGTCCAGTTCTTCGTCGTCGAAATATTCAACCGGCCGGCCGGCTGTAGCTATCAGACTGTCACTTTCGCACACATCGTGCCGGCCGCAACATCCGGCGGGCGCCACAACTTCGTCGCCGGAAAGCGTCTCCCCCCGTTCGACGGCGCGACGACGACGCCTGTCGGACAGAACACCCACCGTCGCAGCAAAAACGCCCAGAAAAAACAGTCCGCCTACAAGATACCACATAACCGTATTTTTTCAACAGAAAACCCGGCTTGCCGCAAGTCGTCCCAAAACCCCGGATAACTCTTCGATACAACCTCAATATCAGTCATCCGGATACCGTCGGCAAAACACATCGCCATCGGAGCAAAAGCCATCGCCATCCGGTGATCCTCGTATGTGGCCACGACAGGCGCGCTTTCCGCCTCGCCGCGGCTGCCATCCCACGTCAGGATGCTTCCGTCGCGTTCCTCTACCCTGTATCCGAACTTGCGCAGTTCGGTACAGAGCGCTGTCAGACGGTCGGTTTCCTTGATTTTAAGGCTTTGCAATCCGCTGAAAGAAAAGGGAATGCCCAGCGTCGCACAAGTGACGGCAAACGTCTGCGCCATATCGGGAATGTCCGTGAAGTCGCAAACCGTTTCCTGCAACTGCGCCCGTTGTATTCGCCTGAGCAGAACGCCCTTCGGCGTATAAACCGTCTCTACTCCCAGGCGGTCGAACAGCGGCGCGATGGCTGCGTCGCCCTGCAAGCTGTCTGCCGACAGCCCGTTCAGTTCAATCTCCGCCCGTTCCGAAAGCGCTGCAATCTCGTACCAGTACGACGCCGCGCTCCAGTCCGCCTCCACCGTAAAAGGAACAGGTGCATATCGCTGCGGAGAAACGGTAAACGTCTGTCCCTCCTCAAAAACCGTCGCCCCGAAACAGCGCATCAATCGAACTGTCAGGCGAAGATAGGGTTTCGAAATCAGATTTCCGGTCAGGTGCAGTTTCAACCCGTCGCTCATCAGAGGTGCAACCATCAGCAGTGCGGAGATGTACTGCGAACTCACGCCGCCATCCAGCCACACTTCGCCACCCTGCAAACGCCGTCCTTCGATTCTCAGCGGCGGAAAGCCTTCCTTCTCCGCATATTCGATTATTGCACCCAGCGTTCGCAAAGCATCGACAAGTATCCTTATCGGCCTGTTTTTCATCCGTTCCGTGCCGGTGAGCGTCCATTGTCCCCGTTTGCCGGACAGGTATGCCGTCAGAAACCGCATGGCCGTACCCGCCGCTCCGACGTCGACATGCGGTTCGCCCGACTGCAATGCACGCAGCATCGCTCCGGTATCGTCGCAGTCCGACAGGTTCAATATTTCGCAGGGATGTTCGCTCAAGGCATTCAGTATCAATATCCGGTTACTGATGCTTTTGGACGCAGGAAGCCGTACGGCCGACTGCATCGCCCCGACGGGCGCTTTTATGTGATATGTCATTATACTTCCTCTTCGACTACATTAATTATATGCATCCTGGCACCGGCAAAATACGTCGTTACGCAACTACGAAAACCGGGCAATCAGATGGGCAAAGTTAGTGAAAATCCGTGGACTGAAATTACAACAATACAAATCAAAAGTTAATTCATATTAATAAATCATATTTTACACTCCGATATTTTATTCTTTTGAAAAAAAAAGATAGCTTTGCACTTGATTGAATACACTGGCATTTCAGGCGTGATTTGTTGTGAGAAAAGTAATAACCAAAATAATAATTACAATTTAAAACTTAAGCTTTATGAATAGAAAAAATCTTTTTATGCCATTCCTTGCAATGGCGGCAATTATTGCCTTTACGGCGTGTTCGGGTAAACTGAAACCTCTGTCGGCACAGTACATTAACACAGAGCCTCAGCCACTTGAAGCCATTGGTGGTCAAGTTCCTGTAACCATTAGCATCGCGTACCCGGCTAAATGGTTCAACAAGAACGCCGTAGTCACCGTTACACCTGTACTTCGTTACGCTACCGGCGAAACATGGGGTACGGCCTACACGTATCAGGGCGAAAAGGTAAAAGCGAACAATACGGCCATTTCCTACACAAGCGGTGGAAATGTGACGATGAAATCGTCTTTCAAGTACAAACCCGAAATGAAAAAATCGGAACTTTACTTGACCTTCGATGCCAAAATCAAAAACAAAACAGTGAAACTGCCCGACATTAAAGTGGCAGACGGCGTAATCGCCACTTCGGATCTGGCAGACGCGGCAACCGCCAATCCCGCCATCGGGCCGGATAAATTCCAGCGCATCATCAAGGAAGCGCACGACGCCAGCATCTTGTTCATCATCCAGCAGGCCGAACTCCGCTCCAAAGAACTGAACAAAAATGAGATTCAGGCATGGAAAGAACTTGTCGAAGAGGCAAACGGCGCGGTCAACAAGAACGTTTCCATCGAAATCTCGGCGTACGCTTCGCCCGACGGCGGTCTGAAACTCAACGACGCACTGGCCGAAAAACGCGAACAGAACACCGCCAAATACCTCGAACGGGAATTGAAGAAAAAGAAAATCGACGTGCCCGTCGACGCCAACTATACGGCTCAGGACTGGGAAGGATTCCAGGCTTTGGTATCCAAGTCGAACCTGCAGGACAAAGATCTTGTGCTGCGCGTGCTGTCCATGTACAGAGACCCGGAAGAAAGAGAACGTGAAATCAAAAACATTTCGTCCGTCTACAAATCGCTGGCAGACGAAATCCTCCCGGCACTGCGCCGCTCGCGCCTGACTGCCAACGTCGAAATCATTGGCAAGTCGGACGAAGAAATCAGCCGTCTGGCGCAGAGCAACCCGAAGGAACTGAACGTGGAAGAACTGCTCTACGCCGCCACGCTGACAAAGAACGCCACCGACAAGGAATCCATCTACAACAAGGCTACGCAGCTGTTTGCTAACGATTACCGCGCATGGAACAACGTCGGCGTACAACGTTTCCGCGCCGGTGACCTGACGAAGGCCGAAGAACTCTTCAGCAAAGCCAACAGCGTCAAAAACAACAGCGAATCGAACATCAATCTCGGACTGATTGCACTGACCAAAGGCGACATCGCGAAAGCGCAACAACTGATTGGCAGCGCATCCGGCGTACCCGAACTGGGCGAAGCGCTCGGTATAATCTATCTCGAACAAGGCGAATATGCCAAAGCCGTAAGTTCGTTCGGTGCAACGAAGAGCAACAACGCCGCACTGGCTCAAATACTTGTAAAAGATTACAGCAAGGCGTCGCAGACACTCAATGCCGTTCCGAAAGCAGACGCCGTCACGGACTATCTGAAAGCTGTCGTCTCGGCACGTACAAACGATGCTGGCGGCGTCGTCAGCAACCTGAAAGCAGCCATTGCAAAGAAACCGTCCCTTGCCAGAGAAGCCGGTCTTGATCTTGAATTTGCAAAATATGCGACCAACTCTGAATTTACAAACCTGATACGGTAGTTTTTTGTTGACATATAGAGAAGTGTTGAAATTAATTAGTTTGTGGGCGGAAGATCTTCGGATTTTCCGCCTTTTTTTTGTCCGAATCTGTCGCACGAGGAACATCATTACGGGAGATGTATTTCAAGTCGTCGCTTATGCCCGGACGGGAGACACCGCCGGTTGTGTTCGCAGAGAATATCATCCCCCATTGCATCCGATTGCATTTGCCCGGTTCGCGGTTTATTTATATCTTTGCGGCGTAAAATCAATCAACATCGACCCTGGCGCGGAAAATTGTGGAGCAGCGTTCCGAGTTGCGCTATGAGACCATCCTGGGTATCCTGAACATCGCCGACGAGTTGAAGCGCACAGCAATAGCAACGGGCAACAGCGTCATCGACAGCGTGGCGCACATGCGTCCGGCCGCCCCCGACCTCTTCAGAGGCGATGCGGCGCAGTAACCACCCAAAACAGCAGCAATAACGCCACGCTGAACAAAACGCCGTGTACCTTCCGCTTTGAAGTCATCCTGCACGTGCCGGAAAAACCGTGAATCATCCGTTTGCCGGTCGAGTACAGACCGGACGTCCGAAGCATGGAAACGAGGCCATTTAATAATATAAAAATCACCATAGCCGGACAATCAGCGCGACAATTTGAAATGCACCCGCAGCGATGAAAAATTTTGAAGTTGAAACAAAAACCCGTACATTTGTAAACAAATTGAATCGAATCATGCAGGAAGGAAAAAGAAGAAAGACGGCTTGCACGCTTGCCCTGTGGCTTTTAGCAATGGCGGCCTGTGCACAGTACGAGGTGAGCGGAGGCAAAGGTGAACCGCTGCTCGCTGCCGACAATACGTCCCACCGAATCCGCGTCTATCTTGTGAATGGAGTGGAAGGCCTGACGCTTCGCTACACCTCCGCCACATCCTCGCACAGGTGGTTTCGCTACAAAACGCGCGCTTCCGAAGCCGAACCCGTCGCCTCGACGAGACAGGGTAACACCTCGACCGTCGACCGTCCGGAAGAAGGCTGTGGATACTTCGTGCAGGATGGCGACAACTATGCCATGTCTCATTTCATCTGGATTATCGACTACAGCAAACACCCGGTGCAATTCCGCAATCTGCACGTCGCGGACAGCGGCGATCCGTGCGTCGCGCTCCGGCTGGGCGGCGAAGACGAAACGGCGCCCCTGCCCTACCGGACGCCGGGCGGGACGGAAACCTTCATCCACCGGCAGTACGAAGCAAGCTACATGACCCAGCTCTGGAACAGCGACAGCCGAACGTTCCGGCCGGCAATGAGAATCGACACGCTCGAAGGCAACCCCCTCGGACAGTCGCTCGCACCGCCGCTCGAAGACACGGAAATACAGCTGTCGGGCGACTTCTTTGCCCGGCATTTCGGCACCGAAAAAATGTTCGCAACGAACACCTGTCAGGCCGTCGCCCTCGAAGTGCACGCCGACACGATTCTCCTCTCCGACGGAGGCTCGAACATGGATGTCGGCGACAGCGAAATGCTTGCTCCCGCCAACCTGCGCTTCACGGCTTATGCCAACACGCCCGTCGCCTCTCTTTTCATCTGGCAGATATACAAAAGCGGAGATACCGAACAGCCGCTCGTACGCTTCACCGGCGCAGAAGTGGAATACACGTTCGACCAGTCGGGCGACTACATCGTCCGGCTCGAAGTAAGCGACCGCACAGGCACATGCACCAACACCGAACATACATACAACATCGCGGTGACGGAAACCGTCATGCTTATTCCGAACGCCTTCACACCCGAAGGCTCGCCGGGCGTCAACGACGAATTTAAGGTCGTCTACAAATCCGTCTCGCGCTTCAAAGCCGCCATTTTCAACCGCTGGGGCGCCGAACTGTATCGCTGGACAGACCCTGCCGGAGGATGGGACGGCAAATACCGCGGCAAACTTGTCCCGGCCGGACCCTATTTCTACGTCATCGAATACACGGGCACCGACGGAAAGACGCACAAAAAAAGCGGCGACATCAATGTGATACGAACAACAAAATCCAAAACATCAAAAGAATAGACCACAATGAAATGGCTTGGCAGAATAATCAGTTTCTCGGCAGGCGTCGCAATATGCCTCGCCCTCGTATTCTTCGCAGGATATAACGATTCGGAAAAGGTAAAGGACGAACGCCCGCTGGTGCAGTCCATGACCTGCTCGCCCGACGTCCCTCCGCAAATCACCTTCTGCAGCGAAACGGTCGACCTCACACGCTACAACCGTCACGAAGGAATAGACCGCGAACTGAGCAGCTTCACCTACTATCACTCCACTACCATGCTGCTGATGAAACGTGCAAATCGTTATTTCCCCGTCATCGAACCGATATTGAAAGCCCACAATATCCCCGACGACTTCAAGTACCTGGCCGTCATCGAAAGCAACCTCGACCCGATGGCCGTCTCGCCTGCCCGCGCAAAAGGACTGTGGCAATTCATGGAATCGACCGCCAGAGACTGCCAGCTGGCCATCACCGCGACCGTCGACGAACGCTGCAACATCCGACGCTCCACCGAAGCCGCCTGCAAATACCTGAAAGAAGCCTACGACAAATATGGCGACTGGCTGCTGGTGGCCGCCTCGTACAACGCCGGCATGGGACGCATCTCGACCGAATACAACCGGCAGCGCAATCCGCCGGCGCTCGACTTGTGGCTGGTCGAAGAAACCTCGCGCTACATATACCGCATCTTCGCCGTCAAACTGATTTTCGAAAATCCCTACAAATACGGCTTCGTCATGAACGCCCGCAACCTCTACAAACCCATTCCGTGCGACGAAGTGACGGTGTCCGAAGACATCCCCGACCTGGCCGAATTCGCCGCAAAATACCGGATCACTCTCTCCGACCTGAAACGCTTCAACCCCTGGCTGAAAGATACCAGACTCGGCGTCGAAAAAAGAACTTACGTGATACTGATTCCCCGTCAGGAACACCTGATATACGAAAACCCGAACGAAGTGCCCGTACATGATCCCCGATGGGTTGTAAACTGAAAGAAACGCATGTCTGCCAACAAACAAATATCCGAAAAAGGCACTATCTCCGTGCTGGGCGCTCGCGTGCACAACCTGAAAAATATCGACGTCGACCTCCCGCGCAACAAATTGTCCGTCATCACGGGCATGAGCGGAAGCGGAAAGTCCTCGCTGGCTTTCGACACAATCTTCGCCGAAGGACAGCGCCGATACATCGAAACATTCTCCGCCTATGCGCGCAATTTCCTCGGAAATATCGAACGTCCCGATGTGGACAAAATCTCCGGCCTCAGCCCCGTCATCTCCATCGAACAGAAAACGACGAACAAAAATCCCCGTTCGACCGTAGGCACAACTACCGAAATATACGACTTCTTCCGCCTGCTCTACGCCCGCGCCGGAGATGCATACTCCTACCTGAGCGGCGAGAAAATGGTAAAATATACCGAAGAACAGGTACTGGAACTCATCCTGAAAGACTATGACGGCAAACGGATCTACCTGCTGGCGCCACTCGTCCAAAACCACAAGGGTCATTACCGGGAACTCTTCGAGTACATCCGCAAAAAAGGCTATCTCATCGTGCGCGTCGACGGCCGGATGCAGGAAATCACCCACGGCATGAAATTAGACCGGTACAAAATGCACAGCATCGAAGTGGTCGTCGACAAGATGAAGGTACATGAGACCGGCGAACAGCGCCTGAAAAACAGCCTGCGCATCGCCATGAAACAGGGCGACGGCCTCATCCTGCTCATCAATGCAGACACGAACGAAACGCGATTCTACAGCCGCCGCCTGATGTGTCCCGTCACGGGTCTTTCGTATAGCGAACCCGCACCGCACAACTTCTCGTTCAACTCGCCACACGGCGCCTGCCCGCGCTGCAAAGGACTGGGACAAATCCACCTCCTGGACATGAACAAAATCGTGCCCGACCCCTCGGTCAGCATCTACAACGGCGGCATCGTCGCACTCGGAAAACATAAAAACTCGATTATTTTCTGGCAGATAGAAGCAATATGCCAAAAACACGGCGTAACCGTTCGAACACCCATCAAGGACATCTCCGAAGAAGCTCTCGACGAAATCATGAACGGCACGAACGATCGCCTCGTCATCAAAAACGAATCGCTGGGACGTTCAAACTACTTCTTCTCCTACGAAGGCGTAGTCAAATACATTCTTATGCATCAGGAAAACGACCCGTCGGCCGCGGCGCAGAAGTGGGCAGAACAGTTTGTCAGCATGAGCGTATGCCCCGAATGCAACGGTCAACGCCTCAACAGGGAAGCCCTGCACTACCGCATCGGAGGGAAAAATATCGCCGAAATCTCCGGAATGGACATCGTCGAACTCAGGAAATGGGTCAACGGCCTCGAAAGGAAACTCACACCCAAACAGAAGCAAATCGCGACAGAGATACTGAAGGAAATCCGTTCGCGCCTGCATTTCCTGCTTAATGTCGGGCTTGACTACCTTGCACTCAACCGCGCCTCGGCGACGCTGTCGGGCGGCGAGAGCCAGCGCATCAGGCTGGCCACGCAAATCGGCAGCCGGCTGGTGAACGTCCTCTATATCCTCGACGAACCGAGCATCGGGTTGCACCAGCGCGACAACATGCGCCTGATACGCTCGCTGAAGGCTCTGCGCGATATGGGCAACTCGGTCATCGTCGTCGAACACGACAGGGAAATGATGCTCCATGCCGATTATGTGGTCGACATGGGACCAAAGGCCGGACGGCTGGGCGGTGAAATCGTCTTTGCCGGAACACCCGCCGAAATGCTCGCCGCCGATACCCTTACCTCCTCGTATCTGAACGGAAAAACAATCATCGACATACCCTCCCTGCGACGTAGAGGAAACAGCAAATGGCTGACCCTGAAAGGCGCCACCGGCAACAACCTGAAAAATATCGACGTCTCCTTCCCGCTCGGAACGATGATTTGTGTCACCGGCGTGTCGGGCAGCGGGAAATCGTCGCTGATAAACGGCACGCTGCAACCTGCCCTGAGCCGCCATTTCTACCATTCGCTCAATACACCCCTGCCCTACGGGTCTATCGAAGGCATCGAAAACATAGACAAAATCGTCAGTGTAGACCAGTCGCCCATCGGCCGCTCACCGCGCAGCAATCCCGCCACTTATACGGGCGTCTTTTCCGACATCCGCAATCTCTTCGTAGACCTGCCCGAATCGAAAATCAGGGGATACAAGCCGGGACGGTTTTCATTCAACGTCTCGGGCGGACGGTGCGAAACGTGTCGCGGCAACGGATACAAAACCATCGAAATGAACTTCCTGCCCGACGTGCTTGTCCCCTGCGAAGACTGCCAGGGCAAACGGTACAACCGCGAAACGCTCGAAGTGCGGTTCAAAGGCAAATCCATCGCCGACATCCTGAACATGACCATCAACATGGCGGTGGAGTTTTTCGAAAACATACCTTCCATCTTCAAAAAGATAAAAGTATTACAGGACGTGGGACTGGGATATATCAAACTGGGACAGCCGTCGACGACGCTCTCGGGCGGCGAAAGCCAGCGTGTGAAACTAGCAACCGAACTGGCAAAGCGCGACACGGGAAACACCCTCTACGTGCTCGACGAACCTACCACCGGACTGCATTTCGAAGATATACGCGTACTGCTCGGCGTGCTCAACCGGCTGGTCGACAAAGGCAATACCATCATTGTCATCGAACATAACTTAGACGTAATCAAGTGTGCCGACTATATCATCGACATGGGTCCCGACGGAGGCAAATACGGCGGCAAAATCGTCTTCGCCGGTACGCCCGAAGAAATGACGTCCGCCGGACGCGAAAGCGTCACCGCTCCTTTCGTCACGACAGAACTGAGGAAATAAATGCAGGAAAACAAAATAAAGAAGGAATATGAACGAAATCATTTTATATATTATCCGTTTCCTGCTTGGTGATCACGTCCCGCCGGACACAGACCGCCTGATTGCATATACTTCCGATGCGGCAAGTTTCCGTTCCTGCAAACTCGTGATTGTCCCATCCGGCTTTTTCGATGAAAACATATATAATACAGCCGGCTCCATACCTGCTCTGCCGCTACGGCAAATGGATGGTGTACCCATACTTTTCGGCAGACCGCAAATCGAGCGAAACGGAGATACGCTCGTCGTATACGCCGACATTGTCGCAAGCGCCTGTTTCCTGTTGAGCCGTTACGAAGAAATCGTGCGGCGCAACGTGCGCGACATCCACGGACGTTTTCCGGGACGTGAATCGCTGCCTTTCAGGGCAGGATTCATCAGCCGCCCCGTCGTGGACGAATACGGACGCCTGCTCAGAAAATGGCTCGTGCAAAGCGGAGCACAAGTGCCCGAACCGCCGCAGTCCCTTCGGCATGTCTACCTGACGCACGACGTGGACGCACCCTTCGCCTGCCGTTCGTGGCGAAACGTGGCGAGAGGATTGAAAGAGGGCAAAAGCATTGCCGGTCTGCTCCGCGCCAAGTTCGGCAAACCGGAAAACGACCCGTACTACACGTTCCCCCGGATACTTGAAAAAGATGCATCCGTCCGGGAAACGCTGGGCGAAGACAGATGCAGCATCTATCTCTTCCTGAAAGCGAAAGGACGCGCACGTCAAGATAAACCGCGCTATGACCCGGGCAGCAGGGACATCAGGCAACTCTACCGGCTGCTTGATCTGCACGGCGGCAAAACCGGCCTGCACGCCAGTTATGCGGCAGGGCAAAAGCCTTCGTTGATTGCTGCGGAAAAAGAACGGCTCGAAAAAGCTTCGGAACAGGAAATTACAGCCAACCGCCATCATTTTCTCGCATCGCGCGAACCGGAAGATATGGCTGCGCTCGAAAAAGTCGGTATCACGGACGATTTTACGATGGGATATGCCGATACGGCCGGTTTCCGCCTGGGCACATCACGCCCGGTGCGATGGATAAACGCTTCTACCCGAACGCTTTCGCACCTCGTCCTCCATCCGCTCACCGTCATGGATTCGACCTTGTCCGAAAGCAAATACATGGGACTGTCCGCCGGAGAAGCACAGGAATACTGTTTCCGCCTGACGGAAGAAGCAAAAAAAGCGCACGGCGAACTTACCCTGCTTTGGCACAACACATCCGTAATCGAAGGGGCAGGTTACCACAGGGAACTGTACAATCGCATACTGGATAAAATAAAGACGCTATGAAAATTATTACGATTGTCGGTGCGCGTCCGCAATTTGTCAAGGCCGCAATGGTCAGCAAAGCCATCATGCAGTATGAAGGCTCCGGAATAAAGGAATATATTCTTCATACGGGACAGCATTACGACGTGAACATGAACGACATTTTTTTCCGACAACTGGGCATTCCGAAACCGGCGTGGCAGTTGCAGTGCGGACAGGGAAGCCACGCGAGTATGACGGCGCAGATACTGGTCGGAGCCGAACAGGTGTTGCGAGAGAACAGTCCTGACTGCGTGCTGGTCTACGGCGACACCAATTCGACGCTGGCCGGTGCCCTGGCGGCTGCGAAACTGCATGTTCCGGTGGCACATGTAGAAGCCGGCCTGCGCAGTTTCAACAAACAGATGCCGGAAGAAATCAACCGCATCCTGACCGACCATATATCTACGCTACTTTTCTGCCCGACCGCCGCTGCCGTCCGCAATCTGCGGCAGGAAGGCATCTGCGAGGGCGTTTATCATGTCGGCGACGTGATGTACGACGCGGCGCTCGCCTTCGGCCGGACAGCGCAACTACACTCCAGGATTCTCGCTTCCCTGCATCTGACGCCTAAGAAATTTTACCTGTGCACCATCCACCGCGCCGAAAATACGGACGACGGCAAGCGGCTTGCGTCCATCATCCGGGCGCTGGCCGACATTGCGACGGCCGATTGTCCGGTCGTGCTGCCGCTGCACCCCCGGACACGGAGATACCTTGCAGAATACAACCTTTTGCCCGTAATTACATCCAATCCGTTTTTCCGCCTGACTGAACCGGTTGACTACATGGACATGGCGATGCTCGAAAAAGAGGCGGCCGTGATCTTCACCGATTCGGGCGGCGTGCAGAAAGAAGCTTATTTCCACCGCACACCCTGCATTACGCTGCGCGACGAAACGGAATGGACCGAAACCGTCGCCTGCGGATGGAATCAACTGGCCGGCCATCGTGCGGAAGACATCATCCGCTGCCTGCATACCGCGACCCGCAAAATGGATATTCCGGAATATGGAGAGGGAAATGCAGCCGGAAAAATCATTGACATCATATTAAATTGTATGAAAAGATGAAAATCCTGATTCTGTGCGACCTCTTTCCGCCGGCTTTCGGGCCGCGAATGGGTTACCTGTGCAAGTATCTCAAGCAAAACGGCATAGAGCCTGCCGTGGTCACGGAATATATTCATGACGAGACGTTCGCATTTCTGACAGGCGACATGCACGTCGTCCGCGTTCTGTTTTACAAGTCGGAAAGTCATGCAAACCATTACTCCAAATGGCTAAATCTTTTCCTGCTCGAAATGCTTTTCGGCTACAAGAACCGCCGGATGTATCGCGAGGCGCGTCAACTGACCTGCACGAACCGCTACGACCTGATTTTGTGCAGCACATACCGTCTTTTTCCCCTGCCCGCGGCCTGCCGTATTGCGAAAAAGACGCGCTTGCCGTTAGTCGTCGATTTACGCGACATCATAGAGCAGTTCTCCGGCAACGAGTTTATCGGACATACACTGCCGCGTCTGGGCGGACTGGAAAATATCATTGCCTCGCTCTTCAGGAAGATAAACCTGATGCGGCGAAACCGCGCCCTCCGGCAGGCTGCCCATGTAACTTCCATCTCGCCGTGGCATACGGAACTTCTCGCACGCTACAATCCTCGCGTATCGTTGATATACAACGGTTTCGATCCTGATATCTTTTATCCTTCGGCGGTGAAGAGCGAACGGTTCTACATCACGTATACGGGGCGTATAGTCAGCCTCCTGCTGCGTAATCCCGCACTGCTGTTCGAGGCTGCCGGACAGCTTGCCGACGAGGGAATCATACATCCCGAAAAATTCCGTATCCGCTGGTTTACGGACGACAAATCGCGCCGCATCCTTCAGCGGGAAGCCGCAAAATATCCCATCGCCGACTTCATGGAATATCATGAATATGTGCCTGCTACCGAAATACCGGCGATCCTGAACGGGAGTTCCATCGTCCTGCTGCTTGCCAATAAATCGGACGACAGGGGGCCGAAAGGCGTCATGACGACCAAGTTTTTCGAAGCGCTGGCCGTGGAGAGACCTGTCCTCTGCGTGCGCGGCGACGAAGGTTGTCTCGAAGAAGTCATTCGCCGCACGCGGTCAGGACTGTCGGCGCATAATGTGCAGGAAACACGGCAATTCATCGAAAAACATTACTGCCAATGGCTTGCTACCGGCCGAACAGCGGCCGACGTTGACCGTACCGAAATAGAAAAATTTTCCCGCAAGGCGCAGGCGGAACAGTTTATTCGTATCTTTGACCAAATATTGAACGCCAATGGATAAAGTACTGAACGTCGTTTCGCTGAATATCCCGTGGCCTCCCAACTACGGCGGTGTCATCGATATTTACTACAAGCTCAAGGCGCTGCACGATTGTGGCGTGCGAATCATCCTGCACTGCTTCGAATATGAACGCATGCAGACTGCCGCACTCGCAAGGGTATGCGAGGAAGTGCACTACTATCGCCGCCGTACGGGCATCCTGCCGAACATTACGCTTCTGCCGTACAACGTCTACGGCCGTAAAAATGCCCGGCTGATCGACAACCTGCTGAAAAATGACTGTCCGATTCTGTTCGAGGGACTTCATTCCTGCTATTATCTGAAGGACAAGCGTCTGAAAAACAGATTCAAAATCTTCCGTGAAAGTAACATCGAACATGATTACTATCACGCTATCGGACAGGCGGAAAGGAATATCCTGAAAAAATGTTTCTACCACATCGAAGCCAAACGGTTTGAATGGTTTCAGAAAAACGCGGCTCATGCGGAATTGATACTCGCCGTCTCGACGACCGACCGGGATTATCTGCAACGCCTGTTCCCGAACAGTCGCGTGGAATTTATTCCCTGCTTCCACGGAAATACGAAGATTACCGCCACGGAAGGACAGTCGGACTACATCCTCTACCACGGCAAACTGTCCGTAAAGGAGAATGAAAAGGCCGCCCTCTACCTGATCGAAAACGTGTTCGGCAAACTGTCCTGCCGCTGCATCATTGCGGGAATGAATCCTCCCTCCACACTGCTGGACGCCGCAAAGCCGTATCCGAATATCACCATCGAGGCCAACCCTTTCGCCGAACATATCCACGACCTCATCCGCGAAGCGCAAATCAACCTGCTCGTCACTTTTCAGGACACAGGTCTGAAACTGAAACTGCTGAACAGTCTGTTTATCGGACGCCATACGGTCGTCAATTCACTTATGCTGACGGGGAGTGGGCTGGATTCGCTTTGCTTCACGGCCAATACGCCCGACGAGATGATATGCCTTTGCAACGAACTGATGCATAAACCTTTTTCATCCGACTGTATCCAAAAGCGACACACGCTTCTGTTTCCTGCATTTTCCGATGAATATCAGGGCCGACGACTTTCTGAGATGATTTACAATAACGGGTAATTCGAAAACCGTCATCAGACTTCTTCCATCTCGTAGAGATCTTTTCCGATGAAAATAAGGGCGAGATAGCGCACGTCAGCGCGACCGGCAAACCGGGACGAGGCGCGGTACTTCTTCAACTGCGCGCGGGCTTCGCCGCGTTTTTCCTCCAGCACATGCTCCGTGGCGTCTTCCTTTTTGACGTACTTGATTTCCCAGACCCACTCAAAGGGAATGTCGGGCAG
>JAISXP010000094.1 GCA_031270465.1 Tannerella sp.
GGGTCGTCCTGCGGAAAGACCTGTCCCGGATAGACGCTCTGGCAGAAAGCCCACTGCGCGCGTTGAGGGAGGGAGCGATGTTTCGGATCCATCGGAATCGGCAGATAACGGTTGCCAAACGAGTCGGTGTCCATATCGCGTTCGGCAGCCTTTTTGAAGGTCGCAAAGAAATCGTCGTATTCGGCCTGCAACGCTTTGGCATCTTTCTTCTCGCCCAGCCATTCGGCAGCCTGTATCATAGCTTTCAGCCCGGCCAGGTTCCAGTGGATATTCGTATATTCCGCCTTGTCTTCGGCGCCCAAAAGTCCGCCGTCGATTTGTCCCGGAGGGATCAGTCCGTCGTCCAATGGAATGTTGTTTGTCAACGTCATTGCACGCAGTTCCTTGATAAAATCTACCGTTTTCATAAGTTTTGGCCATACGGATTTCAGCCAAGCTCTGTCTTGCATCAGCATGGCATGACGGACGCAAGTCCACAACACAATACCGTTCTCTTTCCAGTAAGTAGAATCCAAAAGTCCAAATTTTCCGTTTTCTTTTTGGAACGACAAAGTATATTCCACGCCATCACGAGCGGCATTGCCCCGGTCAAATATTGTGGCCGTTTCCAGCAAAGTAGCGCCATCGGAAATCCACAGTCCCCGGTAACAGGTCGGCCCTACCTGAAAGGTGATTTTGCCGTTTTTGATTTCCCTTGCCTGCCAGATACCTCGTAGCGAAGCATCTATCAGGTTCTGTATTTCCCTGTCAGGGACAGAGATATAGCCGTAAGGAATATCTGTTCCCGTTTCCCAGTAAGTAATCATTTTGTTCCTGACGTCGTTGATTTGGCTGCGCAGTGCGTTTGCGTCGCTTTTAAACCTGTCTGCCAGTACGGAAGGGCGTCCGTTGTCGTACAATACAATGATTTGTTTCGTTTCGCCCGGATCAATCTCGACCGGTTCCAGATTTATCAGCGTCTTGAAATCTACCAGATTTTGTCTGACCTGTACAGGTTTCAAATCGGTAATTACCCGGGCTTTTTCGTTGATAAGCGCCGTGCGGTCGGTCACCCGGGTCTTTTGTTCGTAATCGGCATTGACGATCAATACCGGATTCAATGTCTGCCTGCGATTCGTCGGATTGCTGATAGTCGTCAGTATCACGTCTTCCCGGTTTCCCCTGTTTGTAGGGGTTTGATTCCGGATGTAATCCGGCGCTACGGCGAATGCTTCCTGCGTAATCGACATTCCCGCATAAGAGGCTTCGGTAATGACTAAAGGCACCCGTGCGGAATATAACCGCTGTCCGGCGAACTTCATGTTTTCGTCGGCGAGGAACTGTATTGCCGTACCATATCCGCCTACATAATTGAAAAATTCTCCTTTACGGTAGTCGGTGAGCAACTGACCGAGAGGTCCTATTTGCGTTTTGCAGGTATCATCCGGCAAACCGATGCATGATACGTGCCATTGCGGTGCATACCGGTAATCTACTTGTTGAAACTGTGCAAATGCCGGTAAGGCACAAATAATTAAAAGAATGGAAATAATTGATTTTTTCATGATGATAATTTTTAAAATGATAATTTTTTAGTATTTATTTTTAATCTGTTTAATATCTCTATTCCTGTCGGAAGTTCGGCTATCGAAGGATTTATTAAAATATATCCGCCTTTGGTTTTGGCATTTACAATCCGTACGATACAGGGATAACGTTCTTCTTTCATCGGATATAAAAGGTTTTGCCGTGTGACTGTGTAAGCCAGGATTTCAAATGTCCACGGTTTGAACAGCGCAAAATTCGTATACGTTGCATCTACCGGTACATTTTCCATGTCTGCCAATCCTTCCAGTGCGGTTCCTTTACAAAATTGTATTCCGGTACCGTCTATTGCGAAACCGAACAATCCGTTTTTTGTACTCCACGAATTGAAAAACTGTTCGTTTCCCCAATAGTTGATCCCTTTTCGTTTGGGAAAACCAAACCCCATATCGGGCAACGCTTCGTCTGTTGCCTGCCATTCATTTCCCGGGATGACAATGCTTATGTTCGGACGGTTGTTTCCAGGGAAATCAAAGCCCGGTCGGTTGCCGGATATTTTTAGCGACAGGGTATTTTCCGCGTGGGTGCGGATTGCCCGGTATGCCGCCGTTCCCGGTTTTATTATATACATCCTGCTGAGCATTCTGTAGCGGTGGGAATCCGGATATTTCGTTTTTGTGGGATATTCCTGATGTATAAAAGGCTCCATATCCCGATAATTAGCAGCATATACACCGTTGATAAACAGGCTGTCCAATCCGACTAAAGGGCCTATTTCCACATAAATATCTTTTCCTCCGGTTAAAGCAGGCGAACCGTGAAATGACGTTGTGTAAATACCGTCATTGTGTGTCCATTCCGATAACCAGGTTTTTCCCCGCGTCGGCAAGTATTGATACCAGTCAATGATGCCACACTGTTCGCCTAAAAGGCCGGCGCCATCCACTTCGCTTTTGACATTTACTTTTGCGCCGTAAAAGACCACGGTGCCTCCCTTATTCACGTAAGAATCCAATATCTTTTTGATACTTCTTCCTGTTTTTGTATACAAAGGTAATGCATTTTCTTTTATTACTATCTTTTTATACGGCCGGGACAGTAAATTTCCCAATCCCTCCACATCAATCACATCCATATCCAAATCAGGTTTTGCCGCATGAAATTCACTGTCGTAGAATAATGCAGCTTTTCCCGGCGATAATGGCGGGACTGGTGTCCGGTTGACCGTCCTGTATTCCGGTTCTTTCGTATTTTCAGGTGTGTAGATTCTTTTTTGTGCACCGACTACCGTAATATGCTCGTCTCCGCTTACAAATACCTCTCTTATTCTGTCATCTTCTACCGAAATGGTGAGTTGCCCGTTCTTTCTGCTCACGGACAGCCGGCCGTTGAGCGTGGGTAACATGCAATTGTAACTTTCCCATTCGGAAGGTACGGAAGGCGTTACTTTTATCCTTGACCATCCGGGCGTTAACGCTTCGATGCCCATTAAATCCCTGACGACTACATCCAGCAGGTTGCCCGCAGCCGTGACGAATACGTTTCCGCCGGTGGAAACCCCGCCATGCGGTTCCAGTGTTTCTTCTATCATACCGGGATATTGCTCGTATTCAATAGTACGTGCGGCTAATTCGAGCAGTCTGTATCCCCCTGTTTTGTCGCCGTAGCGAAACCGGGCTTCTGATTCCCAGAGATTCCACCAGGGCCATACTTTCACATTCTGGTCATTGTCCAGATCTACGTGGTTCATTCGGGGCGTGATGGTAATGGAACCGTAATCACACCAGTTGTTTTTTTTCAGATAATCCAATGCCATTTCTGCTCTGACCCGGTCTGTGGCGCCGATTTTGAGAAGCATGGATTGAGAAGCCTGCGAACTGCGCCGGCTTACAATATCCCATAAAACCATATTGTTAAAGTATCCTTTTTCTTCGTTCCAGTAAACCGTGTTGATGGCGTTTACCGTTCGGTTGTATAATCCTTGCAATCTGCGGGCTTCAGCCTTGTGTCCCAGCGCTTCTTCTATTTTTGAGAAGCAGTTCAGCAGGGATGCGTACATGGAATTGGCGGCCAGTGTATACACTCCGTTTGTCGTCAGCATCATGATCATGTGATCCATAAATTCAGTCACATCAATAATCAGTCCGTCGTCGTCGTAATCTCTTTCTGTCCAGTGCGCCACCCAAGGACGGATAATGTCGGCGTCTTTTCCGAGCGTATTTAAATCGCCCGAATACATGTAGTAGTTCCACGCAGAACGCGCCGTCCATCCTATGCCGGAAGATGTTCCTCCCTGTGACGGGTCGTTTGAGTTTTTACAGTCGGCCGGCGACATCAGGGCATATCGTCCCAAATCATAGTCCAGTGATTGCCGCGCCATTGCCGCACGGCCGGAAGCCAATGCGCCCGGCAGCAAACCGGAACCCAGGTCGCGCGCCCATATATCCTGCCAACGAAAGATTTCACACAACATCATTTTTCCGTTATAACCCAGATCGAGCAAATATTGGGAAAAGGCAACGGCCTTGTCCAGCGTCCTGTTGGGCGATTCGAGTATCAGATTCTCACGATAACGCTGTTGCAGTAATGCTACCGTTTTATCGAAATCGGATGCGGGCGCCGGTACATCATTTTGCAGATAAAAAATCAGGCGCATATTTCCGTTTAGAATTTCCCTGCGGAACAGGGGAATGGAATTGTCGGGCAGGAGTTCCGTTCGGATAGAGGATGCAGTCATGATGCATACCATAAACCCGGTAGCAGGCAGTACGCCGTACAATACATGCAGGGAATCCCAGCCTGTCCGGATGTCGTAAGCGGCTCCACCCGGGAAAATAGTTGCATTCCATAATGAAGCGGCGGGCAACAATTCTTCATTTCCCCGGAAAAAACGGAAACTTCCGCTTATATTTAAGTTTTTTACGGAAACAAAACGTTCCGGAGTTGTCTTTACGAGATATTTTCCGTTACCAACCAAAAAAGTCGGCGCTTTTCCTTCATATCGCAACGATAAGTCTTCTTGTCCATAAATGGCACAACAAAAGAAGAATAACAGTACGTACAGAACACATGCTTTCATTTTCATTCGGTTGAAGTTTAGTTGTTAAAAAAACAAGTGTCCGTATCAGTCCCGAAACGGACACTTGTCAAATGAATAAAAGTGTAAATACAGTTATTAATATCCCGGATTCTGTTTAAGATTGGGATTTTTATCCATAACGTCTAACGGGATCGGGAAAAGGTAAGTATGCCTGTCGGCCGGATCTTCGGGTTTAAAATCCCAGGCATCTTTAAACCTGTCGAAACGTATGAGGTCGTTGCGCCTCCATCCTTCGAATACAAATTCAAACGCCCGTTCCCGTAGCAGAATGTCGAGTGTGAGCGCTTCGTAAGGTTTGGGTGTTTGGAAGTTGCGTGCACGCACCTGATTCACGATGGTGCGGGCTTCCGGCTCATTTCCCAGCCGCAGCAAACACTCTGCCTTCATCAGTAAAATATCGGAATAGCGAAAAATGGCAAAATCGTTGTTTAAACTGCCTCTTGCATTTTTTTCCACTTCCCATTTGAAGAGGCGGGCGCCTTCATTTTCGGTTGCGTTTGCAAAGTCTGCCACTTCGACTGTGAAATTGAGCGGTGTTACGCCATCGCGTGTATAAAGAGGTTCTCCATTGGATTTATACTGTATTCCGATGAGAAAACTTTTATACCGGGCGTCTTCCGGATCAAATGCTTTCACAAAGCTGGGAACGGCGCAAATACCGTTCCAACTGCTGTATTGCTGGTCAAATGTTTGATAGCTTGCATAATGCCACGAGCATTGATAGGGATTGAATCCATTAAAATAATCGGCGTCATAGGGTATGCTCCAAATGTTTTCGACCGAACTTTCATTGTTCACCTTAAAACAGTTGAAAATATCCGGTTCAAGTTCATACAGATTCGAATCAATGACTTTCTGACAATATGTAATACATTTTTCCCACTGGGGTGTACCTGTATATACTTCGGCATTCAGATAGAATTTTGCCAATAGAGTGTAAGCTACCCATTTGGTGAATTTGGTGTATGTATTCATTGATTTCTCTTCCGTAAGGACGTTTTCTATTGCCAGCAATTCCGATTCTACAAAACCGTATACTTCCTTGCGGGTATTGTTGGTTGGCAATTCGGTGATGTCGAACGATGTAACGATAGGTATATTACCCAGATGATCCAGCATATAGAAATACCAGAAAGCGCGAAGCCCGCGGAGTTCCGCATAGATCCGGTCTTTGTTTTCTATTTCTATTGTCGCCTCGTCCAGCAGCTTAATAATTTTGTTAATCGTGGTTACCTGAGAAAAACGCCAGCAATTGGGCGTTTCGCGCGCAGACCATTCATGTGTATGGGTACGCAGATTGATTCCTCCACTGTACCAGTCCAGACCGCGTGCCGGTACCATCAAATCGTCTCCCGTTACCCACGGGGATAAATTGGCGAATACATCTCCTGTATAGGCATTGATTGTGCCGTATGCAGGACCTATCAGGGAGTTTATTTCTTCCGTAGTAGACCCGTACTGGTCTTGTGGAATGGTGCTGTAAAATGTTTCGCTTAAATCCGTGCAGGAAATTAAAAACAGTGAGACAGATAGCCATATTGAGTATATAAAATTCTTTTTCATGACAGATAATTTTTAAAATGATATGTTTAAACCTAAAGAAAATGAGCGCGTTTTCGGATAATAGTTACGGGCGTCGATACCGAACACCAGTCCGTCGGCATTTATTTCAGGGTCAATGCCCGAATAGCCCGTGATTACGAACAGATTGTTTGCTGTTGCTGTTAAACGAAGATTCCTGATCTTTGCATCCGGTTTTAATTTGAAATCGTACCCCAGCGTAAGGTATTCCATCCGTACAAAACTGCCGTCTTCTATATAATAGGACGAATAAACCAGCGATTGTGCCGGTTTGTCCAGAGCGGCCTTGAGTACATTGTTGCCCGGCATACGGTTGATGTCTTCCAGATAGAGGGCAGTAGAATTTACAATGTCGTTCCCGAATACGCCCCGGAGCATAAATGACAATGACAGATTCCTGTATGAGAAAGCATTGGTCATATTCACGGTGAAGTCGGGCAAAGCGCATCCGATTATCTGCCGATCGTCCGAATAGACAAAATTCCCATCCTCACCGCCGTCGTATTGAAAGATGCCGTTTTCATCCTTACCTATGTATTTTGCACCATAAAATGTGCCCAAAGGCAGCCCGGCCTTCAGTATCTCGGTAGTTTCTCTCAGCCCGTTCAACGACCATTCGCCGAGATATACGATATCCAGGTTGAATTGATCATTTGAAAGGGCGATTACTTTGTTTTTGTTTTTTGCAAAGTTAAATCCGAGATCCCAGCTGAAATCTTTCCGGTCGACAATGGTCGATTCGACAGACAGTTCAATCCCCCTGTTTTCCACTTCTCCGACATTGGCCATCATGTTGCCGTACTGATAGGGCGGAGACGGCACCGGATAATCGTACAGCAAATTGGATGTCCGTTTATTGTAGTAGTCGATGGAGCCTCTTAATTTGCCGCCGAACAGGAAATAGTCGATACCGAAATCGAGTTGCGCCGTTTCTTCCCACTTCAGATTGGGATTTTCATTCTGATTGGGAGCGTACTGTGTGTGAAACTCGCCTGCCTGATAATAGAAACCGGATGAACCATACAAAGCAGAAGCTTTATAGTTAGGTATATCCTGATTACCGGTAATTCCGTAACTGAGGCGAATTTTCAGATCGTCTACCCAGGACTTATTTTCCATAAAAGATTCCTGACTCACCCGCCATGCAAGGGAACCGGAAGGGAAAATACCCCATTTATTGTCCTTACCGAATTTGGTGGAACCGTCGCGACGTAATGTTCCTGTAAATATGTATTTATCTGCATAGGCATAGTTGGCGCGGGCATAAAAGGATATCAGTTTGTTGCTTTGCTTGTAACTGGAAACATCCGTAGGAAGCAATCCGTTACCCGAACCCAAACTGTTGTAGGTAAACAGGTCCGTGACGAACGTCCTGTTTTGAGCTGAAAAATCTTCCCAAATAAATTCCTGCCACGAATATCCGGCAATGGCGTTTACCTTGTGCCGGCCGAATGTTTTGTTGTAGCTCAGCATGGATTCGAACAGTTTTGAGTTGTATTCGTTCACAGACCGCCTGGCATATCCCTTGACGGTCAGATAGGCGGGCGATTCCCTTGAACCGTAGAATCCGGACAGAAGATCGGAGCGTTCCATGGCTCCGTTTACCGTTGCGGTCAATGCATCCGTAATCTTGTATTCCAACTGCATCCGTCCGGTAAAGTAATTTCTTTTTTCGTCGGAGATCAACTGATGCAACAGTGCAACCGGGTTATAGTATTCGTAATTGGACAGCACTTCCATGTATTTCCCGTCTTTGTCATATACGGGAAGTGTGGGATTCAGGTTGGGCGCGTAAGTGAATACACTGGAAGTCGGAACTTTTCCGAAGTCCTCGATTGTGGCGTTTGCATTCAGAAGCAGCCTCAATTTTCCATCCAGCGCTTTCTGGTCGAAGGCCACGTTTGTACTCAACCGCTGCTGTTCGTTTGCGATGGCGATACCTTTCTGGTCCAGATAATTTACGGATGCCCTGTAAGTGGAGTTTTCCGTTCCGCCCGTTATGCTCAAATTATGATTCTGAGAATAGCCGGTACGATATAACTCTTTCACCCAGTTGGTATTGGCGCCATAATCCATAGCATCGGTGATGTTACGGTCTTTTACGTATTTACGCCAGTCGTCGGCTGTGAGCATGTCCAGTGTTCTGGTCAGGTTTTCGACGCCGAAATATCCGTCATACGAAAGCGTGGCCTTCCCCGCCTTTCCCTTTTTGGTCGTAATCATGATTACTCCGTTTGCACTTCTCGCTCCGTAGATGGCAGCGGCAGAGGCATCTTTCAGTACGCTGACCGATTCGATGTCCTGAGGCGCCACGCTATTCAGATATATGCCCGGGATGCCATCGACTACAATCAGCGGTCCGTTTCCTCCTACCAGCGACGTCGTGCCTCTCAGACGTATGGTCGCGCTTGCAGTCGGATCTCCACCCGGCGAAGTGACTACGAGACCTGCCACCTGTCCCTTAATCATCTGTTCGGCGGACGTAACAACACCCTTGTTGAACTTTTCTCCGGTCACATTCGTGATGGAACCGGAGATGTCTCTTTTCTGCACACTGCCGTATCCTATGGCTACCACTTCGTTCAATTCGAACGATTCTTCCTGCAGTACTACACGATAGCTGTCTGCCGTTCCCAGAACAACAGTCTGGGGCGTCATGCCTAACAGGCTTACGGTAATCGACTTGCGATCAGCGGGGACTTTCAGGGTAAAAGCCCCGTCTATATCCGATACTACACCGATTGTTGTACCGTCTACTACAATAGCGGCTCCCGGAAGCGTTTCTCCGAAAGCGGTTACTACTACTCCGCTGACTGTTCTGTCCTGTCTGCCGACTTGAGCAACAGCCTGCGTAGTCAGAATGCCAAACCCCAAAAATAGCGCTGCTATTTTTGACAGGGAGCAGATTGTCTTTTTGCGAAAGCAATTTTGATTCATTTTTTTCTTCATGCGTTTAAGTATTAATTTGTTATAAAATCAGATAAAACTCCATATAATTATGTCATTTATTTTTTTGCAACGGGAAACATGCTGATTCTGAATTTCGTGCAACCATACGGCACTAATGTGATGTC
>JAISXP010000106.1 GCA_031270465.1 Tannerella sp.
ATCAGGAAACTGCTTATAAAACCGAATGGAGTTTACGCCCATAAATCTTTCTCTTTCAACCATGCTACAAAGGTAGCACCAAATTTTAAGTAGTGCGCTCTAAACGCCTATACCGAAAAGATTTTATTCACATGCGCCTGTGTATTGTTCTGCTGGTGTTCGACGGCGCGCACCATTGTTGTCAGCACCGGAAACGGAGAGGGCAAAGGCAGCCTGAGCGAAGCAATCGACGAGGCTAACAGAGATACATCTCCGGACACGATCGTGTTTGAAGGAATAGAAACAATCCACCTGACGAAAGAACTGCCCACCATTACGGCGCCCGCAGTCATCGACGGCAGGCCTGCGGGCGGCGTGACAATCATCGCCGGCAGCAGCGAAGACGCGGCATACACGCGGCGGATTTTTACCGTCAACTACCGCGACGGCAACGTATTGTCCGGTTCATTCGCAACCGGGTTTGCCGGTCTGACGCTCGCCGGCGGACGAGCCGAACAGGGCGGAGGCATTTACAATGCGCTGTTCGGCGGGAAAATGACAGTAACAAACTGCCGGTTTGTCAATAACCGCGCCGAAAAGGCCGGCGGCGCACTATGGAGCAGATGCCACACGCAAGTGCTCCACTCCGACTTCGACGGCAACGAATGTGGCGAAGCGGGCGGCGCCATCTGTTTCTATTACGGAACGTTTGCCCCTACGTTCATTTCGTCGGTCGAATATTCCGTTTTCACTAACAACCGGGCAGGACATGGCGGAGCTGTTGTGGCAGAAGGCCTCAGGTCTTACACGGTGAACATCCTCAACTGCATCTTCTCGGAAAATGAAGCGGGGCGCGGAGGAGCCGTGTCGTGCATCGGCGCAAATATTCATAACAGCGTCTTCACCGGCAATCGCGCGACGGAGGGCGACGGCGGAGCAATCAGCGGCTTGGGAAACGTTTATTCGCCCGGCGACATTCTCTGCATCAACTCAACCTTTTTCGAAAACAGGGCTAAAGACTACGGCGGAGCAATCGGGGCTATCCCCAACCACTCTCCGCCGGACGGACGCTCCCGGGTATATATCGCTCACAGCACTTTCACGGGCAACGAATCCGGCGGCCGGGGCGGCGCGCTGTATTCTCTCAACGCCGAACTGCTCGACAACATCATTGCCGGCAACAAGGCTGGAGATGCCGCCTCGAACAACATCTTCGACCAGGGTCCCGTCATGGCCTGCTGCGCATACGACCAGGGCATCCTGCTCGACGGCGGCGCCATTCGGAACAATACGGGAAATCTGATAGCGACCGCCGGGGACATATTCGGAACCGCCTCGCCGCAGTTGAACGTCGACCATGCAATCGAAGTCAGCGGCGACAGCCCTGCTTCGCGGAACGGCAGGCAGGCAGGATACACGAGTGGGCAACTGTATTATAAGGAAGACGGAGAATGGAAAAGACTGAACCCCGACGATAGCAACCCTCCCCTTGAGGAAATCACTCCCGTCACAAAAGATCAGGCAGGCAATGAACGCGCGGAAAACCATATTTCGATGGGCGCATGGCAATATCCCCACGAATCGGGAAACGCCGCCCTTCCGGTTAGAGAAACGGTCGAGATAACAGCCCTGTCGTCGCAGACGATTTCCGTCAAAACCCTCCGGCCTGTCCGGCTGGAAGTGTATACTGCCGGCGGCAGACTGATTTTGCTGAAAAATCTGCCTGAAGGAACGACAGCGGTTCCGCTCGCAACGGGCGCGGGCATATACGTCGTAAAGGCAGGAGGCGTCGCGACGAAAGTGATTCTGAAAGACTGATATGAATCAAAATTTTAAGAAAAGAAATGAATACAGAAAGTATAAGTCTGAATAATAGAAAAAGAAAGTACGACTTGTTTATCCGGCAATTACAACCCACCTCCGACAGTAACATCCTGGACGTAGGGTTCAGTAATGAAGAATGGCTTAGCGGTGATAATTATTTAGAAAAACACTATCCGTATCCGTATCATATAACGGCGTTGGGCGTATGCGCATTTGATTTGTTTCAAAAACGCTATCCGCAAGTCACGGCCGTTCGTTACGACGGCAAGATATTCCCCTTTCCGGACAACTGTTTTGAGATAGGCTGGTCAAATGCGGTTCTTGAGCATGTCGGCGAAGAAAAGGCGCAGGTGTTGTTCTTAAAAGAACTGCACCGTACTTGCCGCAAAGTATATCTCACTACGCCTAACCGTTACTTCCCTTTTGAACTGCATACAAGAATACCCTTACTGCATTGGCTTCCTAAAAAAATCTTTGACAAGATACTATCGCATACAACGAAACGCTGGGCAACCGGGGATTATATGTATTTACTGTCGGAACGCCGGATAAAAACGTTGCTGAAGAAGGCCGGTATCGAGCATTACCGGATATACCGGAATCGTTTCATAGGGTTTACAATGGATTTCAGTATAATATTTCAGAAGTGACATTGATTCCGAAACGCCCGAATTGGTTATTGTGGTTTTCAAGGAATACCGCCACTTGGGAATCGGGACGGGATTGTTGAAGTATGTTATTGATTTAACGTCCAACAGTCGCGGTTACAAACAAATAAAAACAATTAGGGCGATGAAAAAAATAAATGCAGTCAAAACAGTTCCCCCCGTAAATTCGATGATGCGAACAGGCCTCGGAACGGTGGATTATTGCGATTCTTATCGTATTGCGAAATCGACCGGCGATAGCACAATCTCCACGAATCGGGAGACGCGGTCAGCACGTCGTCTTAGCCCCCCCATAATTTTTTGATTGTTTGGCTGTTATGAGAGGCTCGCGGCGTTTGATGAACCGGTAATACATTGCGCGGCAGAATTTTCTGCCCAGTATCCTTACGGTAGCCCATTTGCCGGCGTGTATGAATATTTTGATCAGCGACATGCGCGAGAGGTCTTCCTTCACCATCCGCAGGTAGCGGACGTGGTCGACGACGGGCATCGGCGCGCAGTCGGTGCAGAAATCGCCTTCCGGCGCTTTGATGTCGCCCCGGCGACTCTCGCGAACGAACAGCATGACGTTCTGGCGGTGAAATTCCAGCACGTCCATATTGCTCCACAGCCTTTTGCGCAGACAGTCCACGGCGATGAATCCGCGCTCGTTGAACAGCCGGTTCCAGTACGCCGGCCACTGCTCGTTGACATGGTTCACCCCCTCGCCGGCCTGAAAGGGGATGGCGGCCGAGAAGAGGATAATGTCCGAAGCATCGGTGAGCGCCTTGATGAAGCCCGCGGCCGACTTCTCCCACAGGTGCTCGGCCACTTCTATCGAGATGGCCAGGTCGTATTTCCTCTCGAGCGTGATTTCGCGGTCGAAGTCCGTTTCAACGAAACATTCCTGCGGAATCGTCAGCAGTTCCTTCCTGACCCATGCGCCGTCCAGCCCCTTGACTTCCGTTACGCCGTGATGCTGCTGCAACCCGGCCAGCCATGTGCCCACGCCGCAGCCAAAGTCTACGGCCGAACGGATTTCGGGCAGGAACTTCATCGCCTCTGCCAGCACAATCTCCACGCTGCGCAGTTTCCTGTCCGCGCGGTTGTCGCGATAAAACTGAGTGTCGTATTTCTTTTTGTCGGTTTCCATATACAAACTGTTTTTTTATTTTGAATTGCAAAGGTACGCATTTTTCTTCACTGGTCTGTTCATTATCTCCTGTTTTTATCTCCTTTGCCTGAAAGGCAAGATTTTCATAACCGCAGGCAAGTGAAACGCAGCCTGCGGATAACTGCTATTCTTGCGATGTCAACAGAAAGGTATCTTTTCTTCATCCCCGTGAATGTTGATTTTTGTTTGTTCCGCCTCATGTTTCTTCTCCGACAGAATCAGTCCCAGAATCATCATCACGAAGAAACCGCCCTGAGCAATGAACGTGGAGCCGGTTGTACATTCGATCGCCAGAAAGCAGACAATCAGGATGGCGATCATGATCAGTTTTATATTCTGTGTTTTCCGGTAGTTGATAAAAGCCCTTTTCACGATGTAAATCCAGAACGAGAGGAAGAGGACGATACCGGCCACGCCGAACTGGGCAAGCGAGGGATAGAAGGTGTCGGAAATAAAGCCGTGGTAAGCCTTGCTCAGTCCGTAGACGATTTCTATTCCGTATTTTGCATATATCTCCGAGTAGTATTCTCCGGACGAGTAGGTGGCAAAGCTGGCAAAGCCGCTTCCGAAGGGAAAAAAATCGGAGAGCACTTCCGGCATGGTGCGGTAGAGCACAAATCGAGCGATCAGGTCATTTTCCATTTCGTCCGTCAGCGCCTGGTAGAAATAGAGAGAGATTTTTCCCCATGCCACGTAGGCAATCACGGCGAGCATGCAGATGATAATCATGATGTTTTTGAAATTCAGCTTCAGGTTTGCAATATTGGAGAAAAAGAACATCATGAAGACCGAGAGCGCAAAGAAGCCGTAGAACTTGGAACGTCCGCAAAACAGCCCGATGGAAAGCATGAGCAGGAATACGAGTTTGTCGCGTCGCGTAAAGCCGCTGCAGTAGAGGTAGCAGAGAGATACGATTGTCACGGCGATGCCGTAATATACGGGATGCTCCAGCAGCAGGTCGAACACCTTCACATTGACAAGCGATACCAGACCAATGGGCAGCAGGAAGATGAACCAGAACAGCAAGCACACGTCGCGGAGCATACGCTTGCGCGACGCATTCATGGCGGGTTTCAACTGATAGACGCAGAAAAAGCCCAGATAGGGCTTGAGTTGTATGGCCAGGTCGTTGGCGATGCCTCGCGGCGTATTGCTTCCGATCTGGAACGAATAACATGTATAGAAAACAAAAACGGCAAGCGTGATCAAAAACGCTTTGTTGAAATGCCAGTCATGGATTTTCATCATCGCCATTAAAAACAGGACAAACAGCGCCAGTACGCAAAGTTCGTCCGTATAGGTGAATCCAATCGCCTTGTACAGCAGGATGCTGAAGATTAAGGCGAAGATAAACAGTGCGAAAAAATATCTGTCTACATGCGACTGCTTCATACACGCTGTTTTCAGTCAGGCTTTTTACGGCAAATATAGATACGGTTGTCGTCGTAGTCGGCCGGCCCTACCACGGTTCTGTATTCCGCCGGCAGCGTATCGCCGCATACTACTTCCACAAAAAAGCCGGCGTCCGTCAATATCTTCTCAAAATCGTTGCCGAAAATCCGCAGGTGATCGTCCTGGCCGAACTGTTCTATCCGTTGCTCCGGCGTGACTGCGGATGCATCTTCGTAAACCGTTTCCTGTTTTCGGTCGGTTGGCACGGAGATTTCAAGAATGCCGTCGCTTTTCAATATCCGCCGCAGTTCTTTCAGCGCAGCCCTGTAGTCGGGGACATGTTCAAGCACATGATTGCAGATGATAAGCGACCAGTTTTCATCGGAGAAAGGAGTAGCCTGTATGTCCGTTTTAATTTCTGCCGTGCGGTCAAACAGGTCGGCAGTCCTGTATCGGAAACCGTGTCGCCGGAACCATTTTTCTATTGATAATTCTGCGCCGAACATCAATATCCCGTCTCTCAACTTATCCCTGTTCTCATTGAGATAGCAGCAAACCGTCCGGTGACGCGGAAAGGAAGCGCAGCGCGGGCAAACTGTATTCCTGTGATAATCTGCGTAGCGAGCTGCATTGTTGATGTTGGAATATTCAAAATCCATGAACGCGCGGAACGATTCCCCGCAGCATGGACAGACAACGGCACTGCCGCGATAACGGCGGGCGTTGCGACATCCTTTACTCTCATAGTATTGCTTCATCAATATCTTCAGCATGACTTTGGGCAGATATTTCTTAATGAGTGCATTTATCTTTTTCATTCAATCCGTTTTTATATTTCAATAAACGAAACAGTTCGTTTTTTAGTATGTACGGTTGTTCTCAAAGTGGTAAAAACGGCGCAAAAAAAAGAAATCGCCGGATAGCGTTCAATTTGCACCTCGCGCATTGCTGTCTCTGATTTTATTTCTACCTTTGCGCGGTGTATAAAAAATATATGAAACCGATTGATATAGATGAATGTCATACGATACTTTTGTCCATTGCGGCAGAGTTTGACCGGATTTGCCGGAAGCATCAAATTCCGTACTACATGCTGGGAGGCACGATGCTGGGCGCCGTTCGCCACCGTGGATTTATCCCGTGGGACGACGACATGGATTTCGGCGTGCCGCGCAAACATTTTGCACGGCTGGTTGAAATGCTATCCGAAGAACTTCCCGCGCACATGCGGGTGTTGACTTTGAACAACAGGGGATTTATCGTCGCAAACTACATTAAAATAGATGACCGTCATACGTATGTAGCCGACTACTGGCTTAATCAGGACACGAAAATAGGGGTGAATATCGACATATTTCCACTGGACGAAGGGCTGCGCTCCGGACTTCAAACCCGCTTGTTTGTGTCGTATATTCTGTTTTTATTGACGATTAAGGACTTTATCTGCATTGATCCGGACAAGCGCAGGGGCGTGAAAAAAATTTTTGCCCGCATGCTGCGCTTTCTGTTTCTGCACAAGACCGGCAAACTGCTGAAATATATCGACCGCTGTATCGTACGGCATACGTTTCGTGACTCCGCTTTCCAGATCAATTATTACGGAAAATGGCGAGAGAAAGAGGTGGTCTCCAAGAAGATTTTCGGCGAGCCGAAAGCGTATGAATTTAGAGGATGCCCGTTTTACGGCGTCGAAGATGCGGATGCCTATCTCACTCAACTCTACGGCAATTACATGCAGTTGCCTCCGGAACGTGAACAAACGGCTCATGCTACTGAAAGGTACATGACGGAACAGTTGGATTATTGAATCTTTGAACGTTTAAAAATCAAATCTTTCCACCTTATCAAGCCATATTTTCTGCAATATAGAAAGCGGTATCCGAGTACGACTGATTCCGCCAGTCCCAGTGTCCATGCGTACAGGTAGATGGAATTGTTGTGCGTGAGGATCATCAGGGCATAGGAAGCAAGCAGTACGATGCTGGAGAGAATCACGCTCATGTTGAAAGAGCGCTGATGGCCAAACGCAATCAGTGCGGAAGCGCCCAGCAAAATAGACATACCCGACAGAAAAACATAGAAACAGAGGATTTGCAGGACACCGGCCGCCTGGGGCGTTTTTCCGACCGACAGCAGATCGGTGGCAATTCCCGACAGCAAAAACAGCGCCACAGTAACCGCACCCGTAATGAGCAGCATGACACCGACGCTGTGTCTCAGCAGGCTTTTATCCTGCGATTTGCTTAAATTGGGCCACAATGCCTGATTGAACATCTGCATCGGAATCATGCCTCCGTTGCACAGCTTCTGAGCCACATCGAAGGCCGTCACGTCCGCACGGGTCAGCCACACGTCGCACATGATCCGCGCCATCTGGGCGTTCACAACCAGCGACGCTCGCGAGAGAAAGAACGGAACGCTCGCACGGAATTTCTGCAGGATGACGGAAAAAGGCGGCAAGTAAAATCGCACCCGATCCTTCACAAAAACAAAATAACACGAAGCCAGCCCGGACAATATCATTCCCGCGGACTGCAACAGCGGTATGTATGGATAATCGTCCGCCGAACGGACGAAGATGAAAATCGTTAGCGTATAAAATGCGATGGAAAAGAAACGCACGATTGCCAGCATTTTCATGTTTTCTTTTCCCTGATAGTACCAGATAGGTATGAGTACATCCGCAATACACGTCAGGAAAGCGAAATGGAGCAGAACGGAAATCCGGCTGAAGTAGGGAACCGCATGAATCAGAAGATTCAGCGTCGCCCATGCGAAAAAGAACAGTGTCGCCTTGATAATCATGACGGACGAAACAGTCTCGTCAGTTTTCGTCCGGCTGTCCCTGCTCTGAGCAATGTCTTTGACGGCCGAGATGTCCAGCCCGAAATTTACCATCAGCGAAGCAAAGGCAATGATTGCCTGCGCAACGACTACGGCGCCGTAATGCTCTTTGCCCACCGTATGTATCAGATAGGGCATTGCAATGAACGGCATTATAATCCGCATGATTTCAAAGGCCGTCAGATAGGAAGCGTTTTTTGCGATCAAGGTATATCTTCCCAGCGATAACGGTTTTCGTTTCATGCTGTTTTTCTTTTTTTACGGTATGAATATGCGGTTTATGCGGTTCGTCTGTATTCTTCCAGAATAGCTTTCAGTATGTCTTTTATAAACAGGAAGCCGACCGGCAGCAGCAGCGTCAGCGCCATGATTCCGATTGCGGCATACAACATGCGCGGCCCGACCGGTTTTTTAATGATAAACGCCGGGTCTATGATGCGGGCGTGGTCTTTTTCCTGTCCCTGCGAAAGCACCGTCTCTTCACGCTTCTGAAGCAGCACGATGTAGACGCCCTGCAGTATTTCCTGCTGACGCCGGTATTCCATGTATTTACGTTCTTGCATCGGCACGCTTTTCATTTTATCCAGCAGCATTTTTTCTTTCGCTCTCAGGTCGGCCAGCGTTTCACGGCAGGTCTTTTCCGCATTTTCTATCATCAGAAAGACGCCGTTGCGCAGTTTGTCTACTTGGGCGCTCATGCTTTTGAACGCGGGATTTGTCTCGTTCGAGTTTTTCAATAACCGGTCGCGTTCCAGAATGGCTTCGTTGTAAAGACCGATTGCGCTTCCCTTTTCACCTTCCGATACCGACAACAGCGTCGGAAGGACATTGTATTTGTTTGCCGGATCTTTCACGTATTCATCCATCCTCCTGATAAGGCGCGATTCGGCTTCCAGTTCAATAATCTTCACCTGCAATTCTTTCATCTGTTCCGTATAGAAGAGGACGTCCGATTCCAGCAGCGTCATTTGATTTTTCTCCTTGTAGGTTTCAATTCGCTGTTCCACATCGTGAAGTTCGGATACGACGTCGTCGATTCGCCCGTCTACAAAAGCAATTATCTGCTCGTCCATTGTCCGTTTGAATACGGAGGCGTCTTCGTTGTATTTTTGTATCAGCACATCGAGCATTGCCTTTCCACGTTCACGCACATGGTCGGTACAGCCCAATTCGATCACATTCGACGACTTGGATATTTCCTCGATCAAAAACTCGTCCGCAAAGGATTCAGCCAGCCAACTGGCCGGCATACAGACGATGTTCATCTTGAAATTTCGGTCTGCCGAACCGTCGTTGTCGAAGTCGAGCGTAAACTCCTGTCCGTCGAACGCAATTTTTGCCGGCAGCGAGTTGTATGTGAATCGCGCTTTCTCTTTTCCCAGCTTGCTCTTCACTTTCACGCTGATTTTCCCCTTGACAACGGAGACGGTAAACCTGTACTGGTCGTTCTGCCGCAGCATGGCTGCCGAATCCATCGTTAGTTTCAAAGGCGCTTCGCGGTACATTTTATAAAACGAATACGGCCTGGTATATTCCACATTTAGTCCCAGTTCGAGAATCATCCGGCTTATGATCCGGCTCGACGACAGGATGGATATCTCGTCTTCGATATTGACCGACCCCATGCTTCCGCCGCCTATGCCGAACGATTTCATAATACCGGCCGCCTCGCCCAGTCCAAACCCTGCCGGACTTATTCCGGCGTCTTCCTGCACCTGAAAGCGCGCCATGAACTCGTACGTCCGCGGATAAAGCGTCAAATACAGCACGGCCGGGATGAACGAGAGGATGAATGCCGCGAGAAACAGTTTCCATTGACGCATGTAGCGCACGATGATCGTTTTCAAACCGATGGTTTCGTTGTCTTTACTTTCTTTTTCCATAAGACTGACTTGATTGTCGCGTTGTGTTATTAGTTTTTATTTATGGAGATGATGGCTATGACCGTAGATGAAATCAGAGATACACTGGATACGATGGTCGAAATGATTGTCATCGAATACTGTTGCGCAGAACTGTAGTTGGCGTTCTTTTTCTTCGCGTTGTTCGGTTCCACGTAGACGATGTCGTTTTGCCGGAGGTAGAAATAGGACGATTCGAAAATGGCGGGGTCCGTCATGTCGAAGCGTGCAAATTCCTTCACTCCGTTGTTGTCGCGCAGCAGCAGCAGGTTTTTCCGGTTGGCATTGATGGTCAGGTCGCCGGCAAGGACAATCAGGTCAAGGATGGAAATCCTGTTGTTTTTGATGACGTAGGCGTTCGGACGCGACACTTCGCCGAAAATCCCTACCTTGAAATTGACAATCTGCACATTTACCAGCACATCGGGAACAGCATCCCGGATCATGTCCTGCAACCGGGTATTGGCCTCGTGAATGGACAGTCCGGCCAGATGAATCCGTCCCAGTACGGGAAAGTTAATGTAACCTTCCTTGTCTACGATGTAGGTGAAAATATTTTCTACCGTGTTGGCATTAATCTGCTGTTCGCTCTGCTGGTAAAAGCTGTATGCCGGCGGATTATAGGGTACCGTAACCGTCGGATCCCACGACGATACGTTGATTGTCAGCATGTCGTCCTCACAAATCTTCACATTGTACGTTTGATTCATCTTGTCGAACATCTCTTTGGATATATCATCTATTCCCTGAAAATATGCCACATCTTTAGGCACCTTGCAGGAAGCCAAAGACAGCAGGATACATAAAAGTACTACAAATCTGTTTCTCATACAATAATTTTTAAGTTGCAAATATACAATATAATAATGCGTCTATATTTTTACAAAACATATAAATAACGCTGTATGTATCCGTATATTGTCATACGCCCGAAAAAAGGTTATGAAAAAGTTTGAAGCGAATAACCGGAAGACATACTGTGCGCGGGCTAAACCTGCTCATTGACACACGGGACATTTCCGCCGAAAACCCTTGAATCTGTGATTTTTTGAATCTTTGAACTTTAAATTCAATGCACAAAATCAAGCCGTGAGCAAACAATCGTTGCAGACAATGCCTTTAAAAAAAATATTTTCTGCAGTATTTTTGCGCAAAAAGTTGTATGATTACAAAATAATTTATACATTTGCCCCGTCGTAAGTAAAAAAATATGTATATAAGACGCATACATACATCGCCTTTACCGCTGTTTTCCGCAGCCGTTGCAGAGACTTCCGCCGATTTGCATGTTAATAGTTGCATGCAAATGTTAACGGGGGGGGCAAATTCCTATATGTAAGCGTTTTACGCTCGATTCAAAAGATATTGTCTGCCGCTCTTTTGCAGGAGCAAAACATTTATACATTATTATATGCCATAATTTTTTTTTGGCCTTGCACAGCCCGTACCGGGCTGGGCAGGGCTTTTTGTTTTTTTGCGCTCACGGATGATCGCGATTGAATCAGCTATTATAAACGAAACCTTAAGTATATAGATATCCTAATTATTAATTAAACTGTAATGTTTTATGAAGCAAAAACTAACTCTTGTATAATTGAATCAGCTATTACAAACGAAACCTTAAGTATATAAATATCCTAATTATTAATTAAACTGTAATGTTTTATGAAGCAAAAACTAACTCTTGTATTATTGCTGTGTTTTGTTTTCGGACTGTCGCATTTGTCGGCACAACAGACCGTACTGGCATCCGGAAACATAACAAGTGAAGATGATGGCGAACCGCTAATCGGCGCCGCCATCATAGTGAAGGGAACGACCATCGGTACGACAACCGGTATCGATGGAAATTTCAGTTTGAACGTCCCGCAGAATGCCACGCTGGAGATTTCGTACGTAGGTATGATCACTCAGGAAGTGGCGGCCGGACAGGGACTGCGCATCGTGATGAAATCGGATACGCAGAATCTGGAAGAAGTAATCGTAGTAGCCTACGGTACGGCCAAGAAAAGTTCGTTCACCGGCTCGGCAACATCCGTCGGCGCTCAGCAACTCGAAAAACGCGCGCTTTCGAACGTGATGAGTGTGCTCGAAGGGAATGTCGCCGGACTGCAGGTCACTTCGGGAATGGGCGCGCCGGGGTCGGAACCCTCTTTCCGCATCCGCGGCTTCTCGTCCATCAATTCCAATTCCAGCCCGCTGATTGTGCTCGACGGCGCCATTTTCGACGGTACGTTTACGGACATCAATCCGCACGACATCGAATCGATCACGGTGCTGAAAGATGCCGCCTCGACCGCACTATACGGTTCGAGCGCAGGCAACGGCGTGATTATGGTCACTACGAAGTCGGCAAAACTGACAGCCGGAAACCATCAGGTGGACGTATCTGTTTCCCAGGGATTCTCGCGTCGCGGTATCCCCGACTACGACCGCCTGGACGTATATCAGTACTATCCCGCACAGTGGGAAATGCTGAAGAATGTATACAAGTTTAACGGAAAGCAGGACGACGCCACCGCCGCAGCCAATGCCGCCAAGAATATTTTCAACCAGTTGAAGTATAATCCGTTCAGAAACATCCCCAACGACCAGATCGTGGATGTGAACGGCATACTGAATCCGGCGGCCACAGACCTGCTCTGGGCGGACGACGACTGGGCAAGCCAGGCATACCGTACCGGCCATACCCAGGATTACAACGTATCGTTTTCGTCAAAAACCGAAAAGAGCGATTCGTATGCCTCCGTCAACTACCGCAACGAAAAGGGATTCGTAGTGATGACCGGCCTGGAAAGATTTGCCGGGCGCGTGAACTACAACATCTATCCCGTGAAATGGTTCAAGGCGGGAGTAAGCCTCTCGGCTACACGTACGGACATAACGCGCAACCCGTCCGACGATACCGGCAGTTCGAGCAGCTATAACAACCTGATTCGCATGACTCGTGTCATGCCGCCGATATATCCGGTTCAC
Source organism: Tannerella sp. (assembly GCA_031270465.1). Lineage (GTDB taxonomy): Bacteria > Bacteroidota > Bacteroidia > Bacteroidales > Tannerellaceae > Tannerella. The sequence goes on from JAISXP010000106.1 coordinate 12,738, forward strand.
GAACATGATCTGACAACGGGCGAATATATCCTCGAAGGAGATGAAAAGAAATGGGAACTCAGTTCGAACCGTCTGGCCGATCCCGGACGCCATGGTCTGGCCGAGGCTACACTGAATCAGTGGGCAAGAAAAAGAGATCAGATGACAGGACGCGCCTATTTCGATTTCAATATCTACGACGGCCTGAAAATCACTTTTTCAGGCAACCTGGAAACCCGCAACCTGCGCAACTTCACCTATGAAAACAAACTCGTGGGCGACGGCGCGCCGATGGGACGTATGAGCATCAACCGCTACGGGTATACCATCCATCAGTTCAACGAGATGATTTCGTATGTCAAATCCTTCGGCGACCATTCCGTCGACATCCTGGCCGGACACGAAAACTATTCCTACAACTACGACTATCTGGCAGGCAGCAAGCAGGTCGAAATAGCCTCCGGACTGTATGAATTCGGGAACTTTGTGAC
>JAISXP010000159.1 GCA_031270465.1 Tannerella sp.
ACCACTTCGACAGGCTTTTCTTCAACCGGCTTTTCTACGACCGGTTCTTCAACGACCGGTTTTTCTTCAATCACCGGTTCGTTATCATCTTTTTCGCACGAGGCGAACACTGTTGCGGCAATCATCAGCGCCGCTAAAAACTTGAATTTTATTTTTGTTTTCATTTTTATTCAATTAAAAATATGGCTGCAACAGGGCAACCTTACTTTTGGTATTTAAATTTATCCGTATCACTATCCCTTTTATTAATTTATTCATATTCAATTCGTGTTGATAATTCCACACAAACACGGCTAACTGCCTCTTAGCAGTGTTACTACCCATCTCTTAGTAACGTTATTAATCGCCTCTTAGCCGTGTTACTAATTACCTGTTAGCAGCGTTGTTAACGGCTGGCCGTTCGCATCCTCGTCATGTGATTGTGAGCGGAGTAGCGTAGGTTATCCGTCGCGGTTCTTTCAGGAGGGTGTTGCCGCCGGCGTAGCGCGTGACAATGTAGAGCGTGTACGTGCCTGCCTGGAGTTGAGGCGCAACGGCGATAACCTCCTTCGGGTGGTTGACGGCCAGCGGCGCGACGGAATATATGTCTTTGCCGTCGGTGAGGAAAACGCCCTCGCCTGCGCCGCCCGTCGACGGTTCGACCTTGATCTTGTCGCCCGCGATGATGATTTGACCGCCCGGGGTCAGTGTGCCGTCGGTCAGTCCGGTTGTTACGTCGGTGACGAGGCCGATGTATGCGCCGCCTTCGCGGATGCCCAATACCTCGACACCCACGTCGGCCAGCGCCGTGCGCATCTCGGCGGTCGGGACGATGTCGAGGGTGATTTTATGCGCGTCGGGATTGTAGGCCGTCGTTGCGCCGAGCCACGAACCGGCGACGCGGGGCGAGAGATGGCAGATGCCCGTCTGCACGCAACTGCCTTCCTGCAGTTTCTCGCGACGGATACGGTCGGCGCGGTCGAGGATGTCGAGCAGCGTTTCGTACTGCAACTCCGAACCTGATTCGATAAAGAGGCGTGCAACGTCGGCATTGCGCAGCGTCTTCCCTACGGTGGACACTTCGGCTACATAGTCGTTGTCCACATCCTTGGTTAATAAATTCGGTCTTAACCAGACCTTCCAAAAATACTTTTTCATCTTGTTTATTATTTTAAAACAGTTATAAATTAATTGTTTATCATTTAGTCGGCCACAAGGGCGCTCATGTATTTCCAATTTTGATCCTTAAAATCATGTCTCAAATATTGAATTTGACACTGCAAAATTAGAGCATGTGAAACTGTAAAAACATCCCCAAATTTGGGGTATTTTCATCGGAGGGCTAAAAAACCCCAAATTTGGGGGTGGAGTAAGGGGTTACGCCATTACCCTTTTCCCTGCAAAAAAAAAATTCATCCGCGCACTCCGAAAATTCAAAATTTTCAAGTACTTTTGTGCTATTAAAATAAACCATTGAAACGAATCTAAATATATGAAACAGTCAAATCAACGATTCACGGCGGCGTCAGCAACAGAAGCAACGCTCCAACGCCCTTTTATCCGGAAGATTAGATTTATCCCCCCCCCCATATTTCTGTAAATCAACAAGTTACATAATATTTTGCTTTTTATCCCTGTTCTTAACAGCGGGATGCGACTATGCACCAAAGCTGCAGGAATACGCCAACCGGTCAACCGCTGCCTCCAGTCGCACACGAATGGAAACGGTTAATATCGATTCGCTGGAAAAAATCCTGCAAGTCGGTAACATCTCCCCGGCGGAAAAACTCTACATATACGACAACCTGTCGTGGACTTATTTGGAAACCGACATTGAGCGGGCTGCGGAATTAGCCCGTCTGGGTTTATCCCTCTCTCTGTCACAGAACGAATGGTTCTTCGCCGGACATTTTTATTCCCATCTCGGATTTTCGCATTACTACAACAGCCGTTACGATTCTGCCATGTTTTACTTCGAACGCATGTTATCGACCGCGGAACGCCTGAAGCCCGAACACATGGCAGAGGCCGACGAAACAGAGGCGGATGCTTTTACCAACATCGGAATCACGTATGACGCACAGGGACAACTGAAAGAAACCATACACTACTATCTGAAAGGTCTGAACATTGCTGAACGGGAAAACCTGCCGAACACGCGCGAATTGTTGTACGCCAATCTCGGAAGGGCATATTACTGTCTGAAAAACTATGACAAAGCGCTGTATTACTATCAAAAAGACATCAAATCATGCGCCTTGATGAACGATTCGAGTAAAATGGGTTATGCGCTTCTCGGCCTGAGCAGTATCCACCTCGACCGGCAGGAATACGACGATGCGCTCACGTATGCAACACAGGCGCACCGGCTCGCAATGAATCATCCGAAAGCCACTGTGGAGGATAAAATATATTCGCTTCAGACGCTTGCCGAAGTCCACATCAAGGGAAATATGGACAGGGACAGGGCGATGGAATATGCCCGGACAGCGCTCTTTTATGCCGAGAAATGGAACAGCTCGGTACACAAAGCCAACTCGTTGCGCCAGATGTCGCTTGTCAGCCTGCAACAGGGGAAATATGACGATGCCGAACAAATGGCGTTACAGGCTTTGGCACACGATTCTTCCGACGTGTATGCCAATGCCCTCCTGAATGAATACATCGCCAAGGCAAACATCATGATGGGAAACAAAAACAGGGCGCTGGAGGCATTCGACAGGCAGATTAACTTGAACCGCATCTATTCCGACAAAAATTATCAGGCAGCCATCTCGGAAATGGAAATAGAATACGAAACCGAAAAGAAGGAAATACAGATTACCGCGCTGCAGGAAGAAAAGCGGTTGATGATCTGGCTGGGCATTGCCGTAGCAGCCGTATTGCTGCTGTTGCTGGCAACGTTCTTTTTCCTCTGGCGCTGGACGGTGCAGAAAAAACGCCTTGCCGAAAAGCAAAAGGAACTGGCCGAGCAGCAAATCAAACAGCTGGAGCAGGAAAAGCAGCTGACTTCTACACAAGCCATCCTCGACGGCGAAATACAGGAGCGTACCCGCCTCGCCCGCGACCTGCACGACGGTCTGGGCAGTATGCTCACCGGTGTGAAATTCAACCTCGAATCGCTGAAAGGCGCCGCAAAACTCGAAGGCTACGAGGCGACATATTTCAACAACGCAATGAAAATACTCAACAATTCGCTAATTGAAATGCGCCGCGTAGCCCATCACCTGATGCCCGACGCGCTTGTCCGTCACAGTTTGAAAGTCGCCCTGAAAGATTTTTGCGACAGTTTTCCGATCGTCGAATTTGCATGGTTCGGTAGCGATGAACCATTCGACAGCAGGAAAATGGAAATGATGATTTACCGTATTATCCACGAACTGGTAAACAATGCGTTCAAACATTCCGGCGCAACGAAAATTACTGTCAGCGTGATGCGCGAAGACTGCTATATCGCCTTTACCGTATATGACAATGGTTGCGGTATCGACAGCGACAGGCAAACGCAGGGCATGGGACTGAAAAACATACGCGAGCGCGTCGCCTCCTGCAACGGTCGCATGGAACTGGATACGGGCAAAGGCAAAGGGACGGAAATCAATATTGAATTTAAAACTGAAAGCCATGATAAAAGTAACAATAGTTGACGACCACAAGATTATCACGGATTCCCTGAGTGAAATCATCGCCAAAACCGGCGAGATGGTCGCAATCAACAAGGCGCACAGCATTGCCGAATGCCGCAAAATGCTGGAAAGCAGCCAGCCCGATGTGCTGCTGCTTGATGTGAGTCTGCCTGATGGCAACGGGATAGACCTCTGTCCCGAAATACGCAAACGCTATCCTGATGTGAAAATCCTGATGCTGACCAGCTACGCCGAATCGGCAGTTATTGGCCGTGCATTGAACGAAGGCGCTCACGGATACGTACTGAAAAACGCCGCCTCGGAAGAAGTCATCGAAGGTATCCGGACAGTAGCCGCAGGCGAACGGTTTATGTGCGATCAGACATGTGTCCTCTTCAGGAAACAGTCATACCAGCCCGTATCCCTTTCGCCGAAAGAGCGCGAAGTGCTGAAATTGATTGTGGACGGCCTGACGATAAGGGAAATCGCCGAAAAACTTTTCCTTGGTTTTGAAACCGTGCGCAGCTATCAAAAATACCTGCACCTGAAATTAGGCGTTCATAACATGGCGCAGCTGGTACGGATAGCAATAGAACAGAAACTGGTCTGAGGATATTTAAACACGGAGATTATATTTTTTCTTCAATCTCCCCTGCCCTCTTCAGTATTTTTGTTCCCAGCAGTCGCGCCCCCGTTTCCGTAATCAGGTAATCCTCTTCGTTGCGAACGCCGCCAAAATCCTTGTAGGTCTCTACTTTGTCGTAGTTGATAAACGATGCGAACTTTTTCTCGCTTCGCCACCGGTCTATCAGTTCGGGAATAAAGTATATCCCCGGTTCGACGGTGTGCACGAAACCCGGCTCCAGCGTACGCGCAAGCCTGAGCGAACGGCGGCCGAACTGTTTGCTCTTCGGCTGTCCGTCGTGACCAACATATATTTCGCCCAGATTTTCCATGTCATGCACGTCAAGCCCCATCATGTGTCCCAGGCCGTGCGGATAGAAAAGCGCATGTGCACCTTCGCGGACAGCCTCCTCCGCATCTCCGCGCATCAGTCCCAGTGCGGTCAGGCCTTCCACAATCACGCGGGCGGAAATGTCGTATACCGCTTCGAAGCGGATTCCCGGACGCAGCGCCGCCACCGCAGCCTCGTGGCAGGAAACCTGAAGATCGTATATCTCGCGCTGGCGCTGCGTAAACACGGCACCGGCCGGAACGGTAGACGACATGTCGCCCGCATAACCCATTTCCGTTTCCGCTCCCGCATCCGTCAAAAACAGGTCGCCGCTCCCGATCCTGTTGCCGTGATAATGATTGTGCAGCGTCTGCCCGTTGACGGTAGCGATGGTCGGGAATGAAAGCCCGCAGTTATGCTTCCGTGCGACGGCCTCGATCTCGGCAACCACCTCATACTCGTATCGCCCGGGACGCACCGCCCGCATGGCGGCAAGATGCATCTCCGCCGTCACGCGGCACGCCTTTTCGATTTCGGCCACCTCTTCGTCCGTCTTGCGGTTGCGCAGACTGACGACAGCTCTCACGAAATCGAGAGACGGCTGCTCGCCCGACGGCTGCACGCCGAGCAGCGTCCACAGCCTGACGCGATGTTCCGCGCGATACGGCGGCAGGTAATGAACAGGCTGCCCCTGCCGGACAGCCGCCTGCACATACGCTTCCAACTCGCCGGACAGCCTCACCTGCCGAACGCCCGCCAATTCGCACTTCTCGCGCAGGGACGGCTGAACGCCCATCCACACGATGTCGTCCATCGTCAGTTCGTTTCCGAAAATGATTTCCCTGTCGCTGTCAATATCAATCACTGCGGCCAGACCGGCAAACGGCAGGCCGAAAAAATACAGAAACGTCGAATCCTGTCTGAACGGATAGCAGTTATCCGCATAATTCGCACTCGCTTCGTCGTTTCCGAGAAAAAGCAGCAAGCCTTTCCCGACAATCCTTTTCAGCGCACTGCGCCGTTGAATATAAGTTTCTCTTCCGAACATATAAATATTAATTTTTGTATCGAAAGCAAAGATAAAACATAAAACAGATAAAATGCGCTTGCATACATAATTTTTTTACTACATTTGTGAATTATTACCGGACAAGTACAAACGGATTATGTTATACAAAGACACGACAGCGACGGAACTCCCGAACGAAACTGCCTCCAGTGCGAAGGCGGCAAATACGCCGCCGCAGTCCGGAGACGCTTGCCACAAGGCCTTTCTGCAACAGCTGGGGCTGAAAGAAATCCGTAGCGGCGCGGAGAGCCTGTTCATACCGCTGCACGGACAGAACTGGATGCCGGACTTCGACGACACCGTCGCCGCCCTGAAGCAATTGTCCGAACAGTCGAAACAGAAAACCGACCGCGCTCTCGCCATGCTGGCGCACGTGATCGGGAAAATGGACAAAACCCCTCCCCTGCCACGGCATGTCGTCTCGTTTATGTGCCGGGACATCGTCACGCGCGCCGTTCTGCAGCGCTTCAACGAAACGGTCGGCTGCACATGCACCAGCCTGAGAGACCTCTCGTACATGACAGGCGACAACGTGGCCGAAGCAAACGAAATGTTCAACACCATCCGATACTGCGATCCCGCAATGCGCTCGGGACGCTTCCTGGCTGCTCTGATGAACGAAATCATCGTCATCAAATCGCAGCTCGGCATCCTGGCGGACATCGACGGCAATCCGCTCTTTCAGTACAAAATCGTCGTGGACGGAAACCGACTGGCCGCGATGGACAAGAAACTTTTCTGCGAACACACGTTCAACCCGGCCAGCCCCGAAAGCCGGCGTATTCAGGAAACATTCCTGAACGAAAAACGGATTTGCATCGAAAAACTCCTGTACGGCGTTGACATCGACCCCCTGCCGGTCGCACTCTGCCGCCTGAGACTGTGGCATGACCTGCTGAAACATGCCTGCTGGCATGGCACAGTGCCGTGCCTCCCGTCGGTCGAATGCAACGTGCGGTGCGGCGACGCTCTTGTCAGCCGCATTCCGGCCGGCGAAAACCTGCGCGCCGTATTCAAACGCATCGGATACAGCGCCAGCGACTACAAAAAACTCGCAAAGGACTGCAAAAAAGCAAAAACACGCGAAGAAAAAGAAAGCCTGGCAAAAATCATCGCGCTGATAAAAGACAAAATACGGCACGAAACAGCGTGGGACGAAAAACACGGCGAAGAATTGCGAAAATGGCAGCGGGTACTGGAAAAACTCAAGTCGCCCAGCCTCTTCGCTCCGGACGCCGAATCGGAAAAAGCGCTCTCCGAAAAACTGCACGAAGCTGAACTGATGGTCAACAAATACAGGCAGAAAACGGAAGAAGCGAAAAACAGTCCCGTATATGAAAAAGCCATCGAATGGCGGTACGAATTTCCCGAACTGCTGAACGGCACGGGCGATTTTGCCGGATTCGACGCCCTCATCGGCTATCCCCCCGACACGCAGAAGGAACTCTCCGTCGAAGCAAATACATACAGGCAGGTGAACTACAAAACCTTCGGCCAGACGGGCGAAGTGTCGAGCCTCTTCTGCGAACTGGGCAACAAAATCCTCCGGCCGGACGGATTCCTGTCGTTCATCACCTCCAGCAGTTGGATGCGCTCGATTCCGGCCGGCAGAATGCGCCGGTTCCTGCTCGAAGAAACAAATCCGCTGCTGATGCTCGAGTTCGAAGAAACGGACAAAACAGACCGGTCGCTCCCGGGAAAAGGCATCATCGTCCTGCAAAAGGCGTGCAACCGGCGCCAGCTGATGACATGCAGGGTGAAGCAGCATCAGACAGACCTCGCAGACTGCGTGATGCGCCACGCCACGCCGATGCCCGTCGACGTGAACGGTATGCAGACGGACGGCACCGCAAGCCCCTTCGGCATCCTCACGGAAAGGGAAAGAGCCGTCAGGAACAAAATCGAACAGTCCGGAACGCCGCTCAGACTGTGGGACGTACAGATATATCCGGGCATCGGAACAGGCTGCGACGACGCCTTCATCATCGATGAGAAGACGAAAGACAGCTTCGTCCGGGCAGACTACAAGAACAGCGACATCATCAAACCGCTGCTTCCGGACGAAAACATCCGCCGGTATACGCCCGAAACATCGAAACGGTGGCTCATCTGCATCCCGTGGCATTTCCCGCTGCTGTTCGACAAAACCATTACCAGCGCGTCCAGACGCGCCGAAGAATGTTTCGCACAGCAGTATCCCGCCATCTACGAACACCTGCTCCGGTACAGAGACCGTCTCGTCGCGCGCGACGTCACGAAAGCGGGCGTCGCGTTCGAATGGTACGCCCTGCAGCGCCCCGGCACGAACAGCGGACGGGACAACCTTGCGCAGCAGAAAATCGTCTGGCGGCAGGAAGCGCCGGCGGCCGACTTCTGCTTCGACTACGGCGGCTGCGCAGTGCTCGAATCCGCCGGCTTCATCGTCGGGCAGCACCTGAAATACCTGCTCGGCTTCCTCAATTCCAGCCTCGGACAGTATCTGTTCAGGGATTTCCCGCACGCAGGCGGCGAAAACACACACATAAGCATCCTCGCGCTGAAAGCTCTGCGCGTGCCGCCGCCCAGCCTCAAAATCGAATCAGACATCGTCTCGCTGGTCAACAGGCGCACTTCGGACGCAAATCCTTCCGAATGCGAAGAACTCGACAGAAAAATCGACCGGATTGTTTACGGAATATGCGGCCTGACCGGAGACGAAGCGGAATTCATCGAAAAAGAAATACATCATTCACATTAACTTAAATATTACAGATAATTAATTATGGTAACACGAAGAAATTTTTTAAAGACTGCCACGATGGCTTCCGCCGGATTGGCACTGGGCGATTTGAGTTTGAACGCAGCAAGCTACGGCCGTGTAGCGGGCGCAAACGGGAAAGTAAATCTTGCATGTGTCGGAATCGGATTCCAGGGCGGCGAGATCATCAAGGCATTCGAGAAGACGGGACTGGCCAATGTCGTAGCGCTCTGCGACGTGGACATGGGAGCAAAACACACGCAGGAAATCATGGCAAAATTTCCGAACGCCAAACGATTCAAGGATTTCAGGGAAATGTTCGACAAGGCGGGCAGCGAATTCGACGCCGTCTGCGCCGGCATTCCCGACTTTGCTCACTATCCGGTCGTGATTCACTCCATTCTCGAAGGCAAGCACATCTATGTCGAAAAACCGATGTGCCGCACCTTCCTCGAAGGCGAACTGATGATAAAGGCAGCCAAAGCGCATCCGAACATCGTCACCCAGATGGGCAACCAGGGACACTCCGAGGCCAACTATTTCCAGTTCAAAGCATGGAAAGACGCGGGCATCATCAAAGACGTGACCGAAGTGACGGCGCACATGAATTCGTCGCGCCGCTGGCACGGCTGGGATTCGAGGATATACAAATACCCCGCCGAAGAACCCATGCCCGCCGGCATCGACTGGGATACGTGGAACATGGCCGCACAGTATCACACCTACAGCGACCTCTACCACCGCGGCAACTGGCGCTGCTGGTACGATCTGGGCATGGGCGCTCTGGGCGACTGGGGCGCGCACATCCTCGACACGATTCACCAGTTCCTCGAACTGGGGCTGCCCTACGAAATCAACCCGGTATGGCTGAAGGAACACAACGACTACTTCTTCCCCATGTCGTCGACGCTCCTCTTCCGCTTCGCCGCGCGCGGGAAAATGCCGCCGCTCGACATCACGTGGCGCGACGGCGTGGACAATATCCCGTCCGTACCCGCAGGCTACGGCACGTCGGACATCGACCCGAACATCCCGCCCGTGGCCGGAGGCCGACTGCAGCCGAGCAAACTGAATCCGGGAAAAATCATTTACAGCAAAGAACTGACCTTCAAAGGCGGCTCGCACGGCAGCACGCTCTCCATCATCCCCGAAGAAAAGGCAAAGGAGATGGCCGCGAAGCTGCCGGAAGTACCGAAATCGACGTCCAATCACTACGCGAACTTCCTCCTCGCGTGTCTCGGCAAAGAAAAAACACGCTCGCCGTTCGAAATAGCCGGGCCGCTGAGCCAGGTATTCTGCCTGGGCGTACTGGCGCAGCGTCTCAACACGAAGATTGAATTTGACGCCGCAAGCAGGCAGATCAAAAACAACCCCTTCGCCAATGCACTGCTGGCCGGCACACCACCGCGCAGCGGCTGGGAACACTACTACGCGATCTGACGGCGCGAACCGCCGTCCGCAGACGAATATCCGGAAGTCAACCCCGCGAACGGGAGCTTCCGGATATTTTTTATCTCCGCAAACCGTGCGGAGTTTCCCCTACCCGCCGGAATCAAAGCCGGAAATTACCGGATACCCGGTAACATGAAATAAATCTTTGTGTCTTTTGTGTCTCCGTGTTTAAAACAAGAGAGAAAAACGCCCCACAGTCCGGGAATATGGGAGAGATTTGTCCACGAATTACACGAATTTCCACGAATATTTTCCGGAATTTCCTGATAATTCGTGGAAATTCGTGTAATTCGTGGACAAATAAAGTGAAACGCCCCCCGTCCCAAAAGAGCGGGGGGCGTTTGAAACTTTCCTGAAAGGCGGAAGTCGATTCCTTTCCTAATCGTGCCAGCTGCTCAGTGCCCAGAACATGACGGAAGTGAAATTGTCGAGCGAACCGACTTCGGCCGGGAAGTTGCGGTTGAAGTTGCGGTCGCTGCTCGGGTAGCGCAGGCGGTTGGCCGGGTTCAGGACTTCGGACGTGGCGTTGTGGTCGGGTTTGTATACCATCCGCGGATAGCCGGTACGGCGCAGATCGCTCCACTGTTCGCCGCTGAAGAGGTAGCTGAAGTTAACCCATTTCTGCGACAGGATGGCGTCGAGTTCGCCGCCGGCATACGCGGAGCCGTCGATCTGTTTCGTCCACCGGTCTTCGGCAAAGCTGTCGATCCATGCGTCCGACGGTTCGGCCGGATTGATGACCGAGCGCTGCTGCGCTCCGTTCAGATAGTCGGTATCGGTATTGTCCGCTTCCGTGCGGTTGCGGGTGTTGTGATACTTGAAGTAGAACCGGATGGACTGCTTGATGGCTTCCTTGAAAGCGGCCTTGGCGTCTCCGTTAGCCCATCCCCGCTGGTAGGCTTCGGCTCTGATGAACCAGACTTCGGCGGCGGAGATGACCTGGTGATCCCATTTCTGGTTTCGCCAGAAGAAGCCGTTCATACGCACGCGGGAGTAGTAGCCGCGATTCAGACGGGTGAAGAACATCGACTGATATTCGTCGTAATCCGAAGAAGCGCTGGAGCCACGGAAAACCGTCGGGACGGCCTTGCCTGTCTTGAGCGGGTCTTTTACTTCTTCTTCGGCGGCGGTTTCGACGGGCTGTTCGCCGTTTTTGGTCGCCAGACAGAAGAGGATCGGCAGACGCGGGTCGTCCTGTCCATCCACATACTCGCCGCCGTCGCCGGCCTTCTGCATCCGTTTGATCAGTTCGGACGATGCGGTTTGCAGGTTGTGCCAGTCGAAGCCGCTACCGCCTTCCACGTTGAGCGGGCCGGATTCCTGCCGCGTAATCTGGATGTTCTGGTCATTGTTTTCAACCAGGGGATAGTTGCCCGGACTGTTCAGAATCTCGGCAATAACGCCCTGTCCCTTTGCTGCCAGATCGCCCTGTGCAGATACGCGCAGGGCGGCGCGCAGACGGAGCGAATTGGTATATCGGCGCCATTTCTCCACGTCTCCCCTGTTAATAAAGTCCTGCGCACCGAACGTGGGCGGCCGCTGCGCCTGTGCGAAACGTGTATTGATTTCGCCCAGTTTGTCGAGCAGCATCGAATAGAGTTCCGGCGCTTTCTGATAGTGCGGGTGAGAGTCTGCCACATCCTGTGTCAGAGCGATTTTCCCGACCTCGTCAAAAGGGATGTCGCCGTAGAAGTCGAGTATGTAAAGCGTATGTGCCAGCAGGTGCACATTGGTTGCCAGAAGGAACATTTCGCTGGCTGCCTTGTCCGCATCGCTCATGCCTTCGTAAACCGATTCCATGATGCGGTATGAAGCGATACCCTTCATCAGGTCGCCGTACGGGGGTTCGCCCCATCCGTCAAGTTCCCACTTGTAGTAGTAGCCGTCGTCCAGGGTAAAGCCCAGAGAGTTGGACTGTTTGCTGAGACACTGTGGTTCATAGCCGAAATAGCGGCTGTAGCCGGACATGGAGAAGTTGTTTGCATGCAGGAACGTTCCCGGCATCAGTTTGTCCAGAGTGACATCGGATACTTTGGTCGGATCGGCATACCTGTCTTCGTATGCATCTTCACTGCATCTGCTGAATGCGAATATGCAGGCCAGCAGCATCGTTATTGAAATTATCTTTTTCATATCATAAATTATTTTATTGTTCAACATTGCTTAAAAACTTGCACGCAGGGAAACTCCGATGTTTCGTGTCGGAGAAGCGGAGCCTCCTATTATCAGCTGGCTCTTCCAACTGGTGCCGGTCGAAGTTTCCGGGTCGTAGTTGGGAATGGACTTGTAGAAATAGAACAGGTTGCGTCCGAACACCGATACGGTCAGGTTTTTCAGCGCGGTATTTTGAATCAGCGACTTGGGGAGGCTGTATCCGAACTGCACTTCGCGCACTTTCCAGTAATTGTTTTCCTTCAGCGAATAGGAGATGGTGGAACAGGGAGTTCCGCCGCCGCCCCAGTTATACGTACGTCCGATATAATCGTCATAAGCGATCACTTTTTCATTCTTGACATACGAGCCGCTTTTTTCATCGAATACAACACCGTCCAGGATGATACCGTTCTGAGCCGTATATTTGCCGTCCGGAGTTGTATATTTGTAGAATCCTTCGCCTTCGCGATTGCCTGTTTCCGGGGCGATACCCAGCGTCATGGTGTACTGATAACATTCGTTATACACGTAGCCGCCCACGCGGAAGTCGGTCATAATATCCAGGGAGAAATCCCTGTACGACAGTGATGCGCCCAGACCGCCGACCATTTTAGGCATGGCGTTGGCCACAACTTCGGGATCCGACTTCATTTCGTAGTAGCCTTCCGCATTGACAATCGGGCGGCCATCGGGTGTGGTTTTCATAACATAGGTCACAAAATCACCCATTGTACTCCCGACATACGAACGAACCATCCCCAGACCACCCGAATAATTTGCCGCTTCCAGAAATTCTACTCCTTCGACCAGTGCATTCACCTGGTTGCGGTTGAAGCCAAGGTTGGAGCGGAGTTCCAGCGCGAAATCCCGGGTCTGAACCGGCGTACCGTAGAGCGACACTTCCACTCCCTTGTTGGTCATGGCGCCGGCATTCAGCCAGATGGAGCCTGCGCCGCTGCTGGGCGGCAAATTCAGGGGCACCAGCATGTCCGTAATGTCGCGATTGTAGTACGATACCTCAAATCCCAACCTGTTGTTGAACAGCTTGCTCTCCAGACCTATTTCAAATTCTTTCGTCTTTTCGGGTTTTAGAGCGGCATTTCCCAGTTTATCGGGAATCTGGTTGTAGGTCCATCCCGGAGCGGATCCCATCGTGTAGGCAAAATTGGCGGCGTATGCCTCCGGCGCATTACCTACGATACCGTAGGACACGCGCATCTTGCCGTATCCGAGCCACGAAGGCAGGGCGTCCGCAAACGCTTCGGAAAACAGGAAGCTGGCACTGCCGGAAGGATAGAAGTAGGAACGGCTGTTTTTGGGCAGGGTAGACGATTTTTCCGAACGCGCCGTACCGTCCAGGAAGAGATAGTCGCCATAGGATACGCCGAGTGTACCGAGATAGGCCGTTTTCAGCAATTCCATCTTGCGTTCCCTGTCTTCGTTCATTTCCACGTTCCGGTAGCTGTTGGTCAGCGTGAACACGTTTTCGACGGCCAGACCTCCGTTGGTACCGAGGCTCACCACGTTCATCTTTTCCGTACGTCCCTGCCAGCCGGCGCTTGCCGTCAGACCGATTTCGTCGGTCAGTTTCTTGTCGAACATCAGCAATGCGTCGCCGTAGACGATGGAGTAATATTTGCTGGTGGTGGAATAGGAACCGCTCGATTCGGTCTGGCTTGCCGAGGAAGGAAATTCCGAATCTTCACGGTTTTCATACTTGTCAAACGTGAAGTCGGTTGAAACCCGTCCGCGAGCCGTCAAATAATCGGTAATTTTCCACACGGGAGCAAAACTGCCCAGGAAACGGGTGCTCGTTTCGTCGTTGTTGTGGTGATAGATATCCCAGAACAGATTGCGAAGCCCGTTTACCTGCCCTTCGGCCGGTACTTTGAAGGCCTCGTCGGGAGTCAGGCCTACGCCCCGGTCATTGTTCTTGTATCCCAGGCTGGTCTGATACTTCTGTTCCATCAGGGGCACATCCATAAACGCCTGGAACATGTTGCTCCAACTGCTGTACAGGTTGATGGAATTGATGGCGCGGTTGTGGAACTGCTGCGAAATGAAATTGCCCGTATAATCCAGCGACAGGCGATCGTTGAATTTCAAGTTTCCTACTACATTAATATTATGCTTGCTGTAGCTTCCCGACTGAATATTGGGAACCTCATCCATGAAGGTATACGAAAAACGGGTGCTGGAGTTGTCGCCGCCATGATTGATGGCGATGTTGTAGATCTGGTCGTAGCCGGTACGAAACAGTTCCTTCCACGGATCTTTGGAGATCGGCGAATAGGCACGCATTTTCCCGTCCCAGTACAACACCTGCTGTCCGTCGAACTTCGGTCCCCAGCTGCCTTGCGAACTGTAGTCGGGAATGGAGTAAACCTGTCCGTCGTCGGGATTGATGTAGGAGGTGAAACGCCCGTTTGCCTTCTGGTATTCGTTCAGCGACCCTGTGGCGGAACCCGGCCCGTACTCGGTCTGGATTTTGGGCACGTAGGCTACCATGTTGGATTGCAGCGTGGCATTCACATCAATGCTTAGGCCTTTCCCTTTCGCCTTTTTGCTGGTGATGATAATGGCGCCGTTGGCGGCTTCCGAGCCGTAGAGGGCGGTGGCGGCGGCGCCTTTCAAAATCGAAAGACTTTCGATGTCTTCCGGATTGATGTCCACCAGACCGTTGGAACGGACACGGTTGCTGTTGTTACCGATCGTACCGAAATCTTTCTTGTCGTCGCCGACATTTCCGTTACGGATAGGCACACCGTTCAGAATGACTAACGGCTGAGTGTTTCCTTCCAGCGAACTTAAACCGCGCACGTTAATAGACACGCCACTGGCCGCTCCACCCTGCACGGACTGGATACGTACGCCGGAAGCCTTGCCATACAGGGCGGATGCAAAATTGGTTGCGCCCGCTTTCGTCAGTTCGCCTGCATTAATGGTGGTAATGGCATACCCCAGTTTCTTGGCTTCTTTGGTAATACCCATCGCGGTCACTACGACTTCGTCCAGCGCCAAGGCATCTTCGACCAGCGTGACCGACAAGGATCGCTGCCCCGTATAAGTAATTTCCTGTGTGATATATCCAAGAAATGAAATCTGGATAACATCGCCGTTCTTCACTCCGTCGAGGGAGAACTGGCCATTGGCATCGGTCATCACGCCGTTGGTCGTTCCTTTCACTATCACAGATGCTCCGGCAACTGAGCCGAGATCATCGCTCACCGTACCGGTCACTTTCCCGCTTTGCTGGGAAACGTCGGCATCATGCCGGACCGGCGTAACATCCGCCCGCATGTTTCCTGCGAAACACAGTGCGGCGGTCATAAGGATAATTCCTTTCTTTTCGATTGTTTTTAACATAGATTGTAATTTTTAATTAATAACTGTATGAAACCCCGAATGCCATCTTAACAAATAAGACGGCATTCTTCTTTTTTTTAAAACAAAATGATTTACAAATACGATTAACAAGTGCGCATTTGATATTAATATTGTTAAATATGTATACGAGGTTATTCTCTCTCTCTCTCTCTCTCTCTCTCTCTCTCTCTCTCTCTCTCTCTCTCTCTCTCTCTCTCTCTGCAAAAATCATGCCAAACATCTCAAACACAAAGTATTCAACAGTTTTGAAAACAGGATAAAAGTACATATTCCGGCCAACTTTACCATCAAACGATAAACTTGCATATCCCGTATTCGAAAATCGGGAATGAAAATAATTGAACAAGTCCGTTTTTCTTATGTGATCAAAATATGTCATATCATCAATAGATTTAATTACGGTAGCAAAGATAATACTCTTTTTTCAAATTGCACAATAAATAAAAAAATTTTTTTTTGAAAACATACATAATAATTGCATCGAAACGTGTACTTTTTAAATTGTATGCAACTCCTATCAAGATACAGCATATATACATTAATTGAATATTATATGCTAAGCCTGGAAACATTCTGCCGCCGCGTGCAGCTTATGAATATCAACCTTTCTCTTGCCCGAATCGTGTCACCGGAAAATTTTATTGCAGAAATCTTTGAGCATATCAAAAATAATGACTACTTTTGCAGTCGGGTAAGTCCTATACGGCCAGCTCCCTTGAAATCCCCCAGGGCTTGACCGCAGCAAGGGTACTTGGTTGTAGCGGCGCGATATAGTAAGCTTACCCTTTTTTCTTTATTACTTATTCAAATTAGAATATACCCATGCCGGGCGAACGAAAAAAAACAGGGATGCTTCCATACCGGAAACATCCCTGTTCATTTTCAGCCTGCTTACAGCATCACGGCCGACAGTTCGGCGTATGCTTTATTGAAATCGCGTTCGGCTTCGAGGGTTTTGTTCACCGTTTCGTAGAGCAGTCCCATTTCGACGATGTAGTCGAGCAGTGAAATCTGGCCTGCGTCGAGCGC
>JAISXP010000004.1 GCA_031270465.1 Tannerella sp.
GTCAGTGTACATAATATGTATGATGGATGAACTGTGTAAATCTTTAAAATTAGCAATCAATACATTATTTATATCTCTATGAAAAAGTCAAATCATCAATTTTTATTGCGGACAATGAGGGTTTTTGCCGGCTCTGCGCTTATTGTCCTTACTGCCCAGCATATCGCTGCGGGCAACGAACGGCAAGCGGAGGGCAGGGCGGCGCACCTCCTGCAACAAGGCATCAACATTACCGGTACGGTGACCGATGAAAACGAGACGCCCATTCCGGGAGCGAACGTGGTGTTGGAAGGTTCTACTACAGGGGTAACAACAGACGGCAGTGGCAAATACGCCGTTACTGTTCCCGATCACGACGCGGTGCTGGTGTTTTCTTTTATCGGATATATCACGCAGGAAGTGATTGTGGGCGACCAGACCGTCATTGATATTGCCCTTCCGGAAGATGCGCGGCGGCTGGAAGAGGTGGTGGTGGTAGGATACGGCACGCAGAAGAGAAAGGAACTGACAGGCGCTGTTTCGTCGGTGTCCGTCGAGAGTATCCGGCAGATACCGGCGTCGTCCGTCGATAATGCGTTGCAGGGCAGTACTGCCGGCGTTCAGGTATTGCAGGAGTCCGGTCAGCCGGGCGGCAGGGTGAGCATCCGTATTCGCGGCGGAAGTTCGATACAGGGCGGCAACGAACCGCTCTACGTGGTGGACGGCTTTCCTTTCTATAATAATGTCTATTCGGCCGGCGTGGTGAGCGGGAGCAGCATCAATCCGCTGGCGTCCGTCAATCCTGCCGACATCGAATCGATCGACGTCCTCAAAGATGCGGCGGCGACTGCCATATACGGGTCGCGCGGCGCCAACGGGGTGATCATCATCACCACCAAAAAGGGCAAAACCGGCGAAAATGCACGGGTGAGCTACGACGTGAGTGTCGGAACGCAAGGGCTGGCAAAAAAGATCGACCTGCTCAACGCACATGACTTCGCCATCCTCCGCAACGACGCCCTCTACGACGCCTATCCCGCCAACGGCCAATACCAATATCTCCCGCAAAGCGAAATAGACCGGCTGGGCGACGGCACCGACTGGCAGGACGAAGCCTTCCGCAGGGCATGGGTGCAGAACCACCAGCTTTCCGTTAGCGGAGGAAGCGCCAAAACACGCTATGCCATATCGGGCAACTGGTTCGGGCAGGACGGCATTGTGCGCAACACCGATTTCAAGCGCCTCAGCATCCGCGCCAACATCGACGCGCAGGTGTACGACCGGCTGAAAGTGGGCTTGAACCTCACCGCCTCGCGCAGCGAAGCGCATGTAGCGCCCGGCGTGGGAACAGCCACTTCGGAATGGGGAAACACCTTCATCACCTCGCTGTTGATCATGCCGCCCACCGCTACCGTGTATGACGCCGACGGTGGATACACCCTGCAAAACCCTTTTGAAAACATCTTTGCCAACCCCGTCGCCTCGCTGCTCGAACAGGACAACCGCACGCGCAGCTATCTGGCGCTGGGAAGCGCTTTTGCCGAATATACCCTCATCAAGAATTTGACGATCAAAGTGCTGTTGGGCGCCACGGTGAACAGCAATCGGGAATACCGCTACATACCAAGCTATATCTACGAAGGCGGATTCTCCGACGGAAAAGCCTACTCCGGCGTCGCCGACCCTCATTCGTGGCTGAACGAAAACACGGTGACTTACAATAAAAGTTTTGCGCAAAAGCATTTCTTCCATTTCCTGGCAGGGTTTACGCAGCAACAGTCGAAAAACGAATCTTTGAGCGCCGGCGCGTCCAACTTTATCAATGATTACCTGAGCTACAACAACCTGCAAAGCGGCGCGGTGATCCTGACGCCGACGTCGGATGTGGAAACGTCGGCATTGTTGTCGTGGCTGGGGCGCATCAACTATCATTACGACAACCGGTATTATTTTTCGGCCAGCTTGCGCGGCGACGGTTCATCGCGCTTCGGAAAGGAACGCAAATGGGGTACCTTTCCGTCGGTGGGCGTTTCGTGGGCGGTGAGCGGCGAAGATTTCTTCGCGCCGGCAAAACAAGTTGTCGATGACTTGAAGATACGGCTGAGTTACGGGAAAACGGGCAATCAGGAAATAGGCAGCTACCAGTCGCTGTCCACGCTTGCGCCGGTAAGTTATCTGTTCGGCGACCATCTGGTAACCGGATTCCTTCCCGAACGGCTGGCCAATAAGGAGCTGGGATGGGAAACCACCTATCAGGCGGATTTCGGCTTCGATGCGGGATTTCTCAAAAACCGCCTGTCGCTGACGGTGGACGCTTATTACAAGCGAACCGTCGATTTGCTGCTGGACGTGCAAATCCCGTGGACCAGCGGCTATACCTCGTCGTTACAAAACTACGGATCGGTGGAAAACAGAGGACTGGAGATTACGCTCCAATCGCAGAACATCAAGGGGGCGTTCGTCTGGAACACAGGCGTCAATCTGTCGTTCAACCGCAATGAAGTGATCAAAATCGGCAATTCCGCCGATTCTTACATCAGCGGCAATTACTTGGTGAAAGTGGGCGAACCGCTCGGCACGTTCTACGGCTGTGCTACCGACGGCATTCTCCAGAGCGGAGAGGAATCGAGCAAGGGCGTCTTCACGGGCAATGCCGTCCCGAAAGTCGGCGACCGCCTCTACAAAGACGTCAGCGATAACGGCTCGTTCACCACCGCCGAAGACCGCACCATCATCGGCAGCGCACAGCCCGACTTCATCTTCGGCATCGCCAATACGCTGGAGTATAAAGGATTTTCGCTGTCTTTCCTCTTTCAGGGGGCGGTGGGCAATGAAATCATCAACGCCAACCGTCAGTCGCTCGAACTGTTCAACGGACAGCAGAACGCGGCGGGATCGGCGCGCGACCGATGGACGCCCGACCGTCCGAGCCTCAGCATACCGAGGGCCAAATTAGATCCGGCGCCCGTCTTTTCCGACCGCTTTGTGGAGGACGGCTCGTTCATCCGCCTGAAAACGGCAAGCCTCAGCTATACCCTGCCCGCGCAAATCACCAAAAGCATCGGGATAGAACACGTCAGGGTATATCTGTCGGGACAGAACCTGCTGACCTTTACCCGCTACAGCGGCTTCGACCCCGAAGTAACCTCAAGTTCCAACGCCACCGTGCAGCGCGGCACCGACGCGGGCGTTTATCCCATAGCAAGAAACATCAATGCAGGCCTCAGCATCACATTCTGATAAGGTATCTATGCCGAAGGAAAGAACAAAATCCGGAATACACCATGTATTTTCTTCCCCGGACACTCCGGGAAGAAAAATACACCATGTATTTTCTTCGCCAGACACTCCGGGAAGAAAAATACACCATGTATTTTCTTCGCCAGACACTCCGGGAAGAAAAATACACCATGTATTTTCTTTCCCAGACACTCCGGGACGAAAAATACACAATGTATCTCCTTCCCCAGACACCTCGGGACGAAAAATACACGATGTATTTCCTTCGTCGGATAGTTTTTTTTACAAAAATAGGCATCATCTGTTTAACAAATAAAATTCATATAAAACAAAACATAATAAAATGAAAAAGTCAATATTTTCCAACATCGTTCTTTTGTCCGTTATTTCACTTTCCGCCTGCGTCGATCTGGAGGAAGTACCCGAATCGAAACAGTCGGCAGACCATTTTTATCAAAACGAGGCGGACGCCATATCCGGCGTCAACGCCATTTATCGCGGTTTGAATGCGCCCGGGCAGTCGCTCTACAACAGCCTGATGCAAATCGGCACGGAGATGGCCACCGACGATTACGAAGCCGGCCCCCGCGCCCGCAACCCGCACGTAAGGGCTATTTCCGGGCTTACGCACGACGCATCCAACGACAGGATGCAGCAATTGTGGCAACAGAGCTACGACGTCATCAACCGCGCCAACGTTGCCATTGACCGCATCGAACTGATCAGCCCCGACAACATCTCGGAAGCGATCCGCCGCCGCACCATCGGCGAAGCCAAATTCCTACGGGCGCTGAACTATTTCAACCTCGTGCGCTGGTTTGGCGGAGTACCGCTGGCGCTTCACGAAACAACCGGCCTGACGCCCGAGGCCATCTATCTGGAGAATGCCACCGAAGCGCAGGTGTATGAACAGATCATCACCGATCTTTCCGACGCCGAATCCCTCCTGCCTGCTCCCGCAGCATACAGCGCGCAGGATGCAGGACGCGCTACGGCAGGAGCGGCGAAAAGCCTCCTCGCCAAAGTGTATCTCACCCAAAGAGACTGGGAAAACGCCCGTAAAAAAAGCGCGGAAGTGATAGGCCTGCGGTGGTACGACCTGTTCGACGACTTCGCCGACGTGTTCAACGTGGCCACCAAAAACGGCAAGGAACATATCTTTTCGGTACAGTTCAAGGGATACGCCAACTTCGTAGGCAACTGTATGGCGGGACGCTCGGCGCCCACCTCAGAAGAAGTGCCGGGCGTCAACGGCGACTATGCGGACGCCCTCCACGCGGAAGGCGGACTGTACAACAGTTTCAGCAACAACGACCGGCGGAAAGCAGTCACTTTCGTCACCGAAATGATCAGCCCCGACAACGGCAACCTGTACACCTTCATCCCGCACATCCACA
Organism: Tannerella sp.; assembly: GCA_031270465.1. Lineage (GTDB taxonomy): Bacteria > Bacteroidota > Bacteroidia > Bacteroidales > Tannerellaceae > Tannerella. Next base: position 4,617 of record JAISXP010000004.1, read on the forward strand.
AATATTACGACGAGGCGGCAGTGGGCGACCAGTACAACAGTTCCTCCAAAAACCTGCCGGTAATCCGCTATGCCGAACTGCTGCTGATCTACGCCGAAGCGCTGAACGAAGAAAACGGAGGCCCCACGCAGGAAGCCTACGCCGCCATCGACAGCGTGCGCGCCCGCGCAGGGATACCGAGACTGCAAGACACCTACCCGACCCTCACCGTAGCGCAGTTCCGCGATTCGGTGTTTCAGGAACGACGCAAGGAACTGGTGTTCGAATACCAGCGGTGGTTCGACCTGTCGCGACGCGGCGCGGACTACTACGTAACCGTGCTGAAAGCGGCAGGCAAAACCAATGCGGCGCCGCGCCACATCAAGTTCCCCATCCCGCAAAGGGAATTAGACCTCAACGACAACCTGAAACAAAACGAACAATGGA
>JAISXP010000108.1 GCA_031270465.1 Tannerella sp.
CAGGAATGTATCGACACGATGCACGAAATCATCACGGCTGCGGGCGAGCTTGGCTCGACGGGCGTCATTATCGTGCCGGCATTCAACAGCCAAACGCCGGTCAAACCGCATACGCAAGCCACGCGCGATTTCCTCTGCGAACAGTTCGATGCTCTCGGGACGTTTGCCGTTCAGCACAACACAACGATCATCCTCGAACCGCTCAACCGCGGAGAAGCATTCTATCTGCGTCTCCTGGCCGATGCCGCATCCATCTGTCGCGACATCAACAATCCGGGCGTCAAGTGTCTGGGTGATTTCTGGCACATGACGAAGGAAGAAACGTCCGACCTGGGAGCATTCATCTCGGCAGGCGATTATCTGCAACATGTCCACATCGCCAGCCGCAGACGCCGCTCGATGCCGGGCGAAGACGGCGACGCAGACAATTACGTAGAAGGCTTCAAAGGATTGAAGCTCATTGGTTACGACAAATATGTCAGTTTCGAATGCGGTTGCCAGAGCGAAGACCGGACAGCCACTGTCACCGCCGCGGTCAAATTGCTGCGCGACCAGTGGGAACAGGCCTGAAATTAGCCGGCAAATGGATCGCATTGTCGAAATAGCCAATTTCAAATATACCGACAAGGCAGAGATACTGGCCTCGCTGTTGAGGGGAGAAGGCATCTCGTGCTATGTCCGTAACGGAATCAGCAGTAACGTCTTTGGCGGCGGCGTAGACCTCGGCGCCAAAGTCGAACTGCTGGAAAGCGATATGCCCCGCGCCCTCGAAATCATGAAGGCTTACGATTATCCCCTACCCGACGAAATATTGCTGTCGAGTTACCAGGGCGATGATTCGCCGATGGCAGACCGCATCCCTTTCCTGCGCAAGTTCTCTTTCGAAACGCAGATAGCAATTGTTATTATATTGGTAATCGGTATGCTGGCGTTGATTGTCTACGTCGGCTCCATTCTGTCTGCACATGGCGCGGCGTAAAATCACGAACACACAGGCGGTTTGCATCATACTGCTCTGGGGTATACTCTGCTACATGCTTTTGGCATATAGCCGGACGATTGATTTCTATACGGTTTTCGTCATTGCGGCTTCGGCCGTTATTGTCTTTGTCCCGCTCTATAAAAACCGGAAACGGGGAGACAACGGAAACGAACGGAAATAGCTATCGGGAAAATTGAATTTTTCGAATCTTCGAATTGCATTTTTGCTTCAAAATGATTACTTTTGCCGCAAATTTAACGCACATACAAATTATAATAATGTGATATTATGGCTACAACAGCAGATTTTAGGAACGGGATGTGTCTTAACCTGGACGGCTCGTATTATTTTATCGTCGAATTTCTTCACGTGAAGCCCGGCAAGGGACCGGCTTTCGTACGCACGAAACTGAAAAACGTCACGACAGGCCGCGTGATTGACAAGACGTGGAATTCGGGCGTCAAGGTCGAGGAAGTCCGCATCGAACGTCGTCCCTACCAGTTTCTCTACAAGGACGACATGGGTTACAACTTCATGCACCCCGAAACGTTCGAACAGATTTCGCTTCCGGGCGACAGCATCGACGGCGTGCAGTTCCTCAAGGACGGCGACATGGTCGAAGCGATGGTACACGCCGAAAGCGAAACGATACTGACATGCGAACTGCCGGCACACGTGACGCTCGAAGTGACCTACACCGAACCCGGCATCAAGGGTGACACGGCCACCAACACACTGAAGGCCGCTACGCTGGAAACAGGCGCCGAAGTGCGCGTGCCGCTGTTCATCAACATCGGCGAAAAGGTCGAAATAGACACCCGCAACGGCTCGTACATCGGACGGGCTAAATAACTGTGGAAGCGGACGGAAGACTTCGCATCAGGGAGTGGGCGGCAGAAGACCGTCCGCGCGAAAAATTGCTGCTCAAAGGCGTTGCCTCTCTGAGCGATGCGGAGCTTTTGGCCATCCTTATCAGTTCGGGCAACAGAGACGAAACGGCGGTGCAACTCTCGCAGCGCATCCTGGGCGCCGTATCCAACAACCTGAACGCGATGGGCAAACTGTCTGTAAAAGACCTGATGGCGTTCAAGGGCATCGGCGAAGCAAAAGCCATCGCCATCGTCGCGGCAATGGAACTCGGCCGGCGAAAACGCGAGACAGAGCCGCTCGAACGAACGTCCATACGCGGCAGCCGCGATGTCTACGACCTGTTTTATCCCCTACTCTGCGACCTCGCGCACGAAGAACTGTGGATGGCGCTCACCAGTCGCGCCGGCAAAGTAATGGAAAAAACAAAAGTCGGACAAGGTGGAGCCGGGATGATTCACATCGACATACAGGTGATAATGAAAGCCGCCATCCATACGCTGGCCGCTGGCATCATCCTTTGCCACAATCATCCCTCGGGCAACGCCAGCCCCAGCCGGGCGGACGACGAACTCACCTCGCGCATCGCCGAAGCCGCCGGACTGTTCAATATCCGCCTGCTCGACCACGTCATCCTGTGCGATAACACCTATTACAGCTATGCCGACGAAGGAAAACTGGTCTGACGACGGTCGTGCAGCGATCTCTGCCGACATAAAGGATGCAAAAGAAACAGGCCGTAGCGGTTTCTACGATGTGTCCCTTCGAGACACGGGAAGACGGCCACAGTTTTTTTATTTCGCATCCCTAAACAAAATCTACAATTATGATCCGGAATGAATTTTTGCAAATGGAAGAAGCGATTGTCGCCGCGCTCAAAACCGTCTACGACCCCGAAATACCGGTCAACATCTACGACCTCGGGCTGATCTACCGCGTCGATGTCGACGGAGGACACGTGCAGTTGGACATGACGTTCACTGCACCGAACTGTCCCGCGGCCGATTTCATCATCGAAGACGTGCGCATGAAGATCGAAGCCGTCGAAGGAATAAAAAGCGTGCAGATCAATACCGTTTTCGAACCGGAATGGAACAGGGACATGATGACGGACGAAGCCAAGCTGGAACTGGGTCTGCTGTAAAAAAAAGACGTATGCCGATGAACTCATGCCGCAAAAAGATATATTTCGCTGCCGACGCCCATCTGGGCAACCGCTATCTGCCGGATCCCCGGGCGGCGGAAAGAAAACTGGTACGCTGGCTGGACGACATCGGACCGCAGGCGCGCGCCATCTATTTCCTGGGAGACATGTTCGACTACTGGTACGAATACAAACACGTCGTTCCCAAGGGCTTTGTCCGCTTTCTCGGCAAGCTGGCCGAGCTTTCGGACAGCGGCGTGGAGGTGCATCTCTTCATCGGCAATCACGACATCTGGATGTTCGACTACTTCCCGCGCGAGATCGGCGCCGTCGTCCATCAGGGGCCTGAGACGGTCGACCTGCTGGGCAGACGTTTCTTTCTGGCGCATGGCGACGAAGTGGGGCGGCGTCCGCCCGCGTTCCGCGCCCTGCAAGCCCTGTTTCGCAACAGGATATGCCAGCGACTGTATGCCGCCATCCATCCGCGCTGGACGTTCGCCCTCGCTCGCTGGTGGTCATACCGCAGCCGCGTGAACGGAATGGACGCACAGACTCCCCTCATGCAGGACAGCGAAACAGATGCCCTCGTCCACTTTGCCGGGACGTATCTACAGCAGCATCCGGATATCGACTGTTTTATTTTCGGACACCGCCATGTCATGCTCGACATGAAACTCGGCGACACCTCGCGCCTGCTTATCGCCGGAGACTGGATGCAGCATTTCTCCTGGATCGAATGGGACGGCAAACAGCTGACGTTGAAGCAAATGACGGAATGACCTTCCCCGTGCACGGGAAAACACAGAGAGGGACGCGAAATAAATAAACTGTAGCAGTCTTCCGGCGTCCCTGACGAGACGCCGGAGAAACCGTTATATCCTGTTTATTTCGCGTTACTTAGCCCATTTTGAGATTATTTCGGAACAAGACGCGATTATTCCAACGCAAGCGGCAATTATTTTGGAGCAAGATGCGATTATTTTGGAGCAAGACGCGATTATTTTAGGTACGCGAAATAAATAGCATGTACCGGTTCGATTCCATGTCCCGTAGGGTGGGGTGTAAAGAGGTTGAACTCCGGCGTAGTTCCGGTGAAAGGGGGTACAGCATTCGTTTCTATTGATATAAATTTCCTGTTTTCTATTACTTCTGCTTTCATAATGCAAAGGTAACAATTTCTTTTTAATTAGTCAAACACTTCATATAGTTTACTTTGCGCGGAGCGAAGCGACGAAGCAATCCAGCGAAAATACACAAAACCACGCCGCGGACAGTATAATTTACACGGCGGTTTTGTACAGAAAACACGGGGTTTTGTTGAAAAATCTCCGTCGTTATATCTTTTTAACTTTTTAAAAAATCACGTGAACAATATAATTTTTTATCTTTGCCACGATTTCGCAACCGGGAGGCTACGAAGAAACAAAACCTGATCGCGTAATTTTGTGTGACGAGACGGAATCGCAACGCCTTTCCGACCG
>JAISXP010000145.1 GCA_031270465.1 Tannerella sp.
CCTTTGCTCGTGATGATGGCGTTCCTGCAACGCGTGGTCAACGGCGGAGGCGACATAATCCGCGACATGGCGACGGGAAACGGACGGCTCGACCTCCTGATGACATATAATGACAAAAAGTATCCGATAGAACTGAAGATACGCTACGGAGAAAAATATGTCGAAGACGGTCTCGAACAGACCGCCGGCTACCTCGATCTTCACTGCTGTAACGAAGGATGGATGGTAGTATTCGACCGCCGTACGACCGTCAGCTGGGAGGATAAGCTCTATATGAAAAAAGAAACCGTAAACGGTAAGACAGTTACGACAGTAGGAGCGTGAGAAAAGATCATTTACAAATTTAATATAGAATTACATGAACACAACAAGAAGAACATTTTTAAAGGCAACTGCAGCAGGCGCTGTAGTTTCCGTAATTACGCCGTCGGCGTTTGGAAGCGACGTGAAGAATCCCGTCAGCAGTCCGACAGTTATTCCGAAAGAATCATTTGCCGCCGGCGACCGCATCCGTGTCGCAGTACTGGGCGTCAACGGTCGCGGACAGAGCCACATCGAAGAAGTGATGAAACAGCAAAATGCCGAAGTGGTTACCCTGTGCGACCCCGATTTGGTTGTCCTTAATCAACAGGCAAAAAAGTTTGACGAGAAGTACAAAAAGAAAATTGCCGTCGAACAGGATTTCCGGAAGGTCTATGAAAACAAAAACATCGACGCTGTAACGCTTGCTACGCCAAACCACTGGCATGCGCTTCAGGTTATCCTTGCCTGTCAGGCAGGGAAAGATGTTTATGTTGAAAAACCCGCCACTCACAACATTTACGAAGGGCGCAAGATGATTGAAGCGGCTTACAAATACAACCGTATCGTGCAGCACGGCGTGCAGTTGCGCAGTTCGGTTGCGATTCGTGAAGCAATTCAGCATTTGCGCGACGGGCTTATCGGGAAAGTTTATATGGCTCGCGGACTGGTTTACCGCTGGCGTCCCGATATTGGAAACAAAGGCGTTTCGAAAATTCCCGAAGGACTGAATTACGACCTTTGGTGCGGGCCGGCTCCCATGGCGCCCTTTACACGCAACCTCGTACACTACAACTGGCACTGGCACTGGAATTACGGATGCGGAGACGTCGGCAATCAGGGCATCCACGAAACCGACCTCTGTCAATGGGGGCTTGGCGTCGGTCTGCCCGAACGCATCACCTCGATGGGCGGTAAATTCCTTTGGGACGACTGCAAGGAAGTTCCGGAAATTCAGACTTCCATTTATCATTACCCAAAGCAGAAGAAAATCATTCAGTTTGAAGTGCGACACTGGTGTACCAATCTCGAAGACGGAGCCGGAGTAGGCAATATCTTCTACGGAGATAAAGGCTACATGGTTATCAAGGGTTACGGGACGTATGAAACGTATCTCGGCGAGAAGCGGGAAAAAGGCCCGTCACGTTCCGAGAACGGCGAATTGACGCTGCATTTCAAAAACTGGTTCGACGCCATCCGCGCAAGAGACATGAGTGTGCAGAACGCCCCTGTAGAAACAGGTCATCTTTCGTCTGCGCTCGCTCATCTCGGCAATATCTCCTACCGTCTTGGCCGGCAGCTTGATTTCGATCCTGTATCGGAACAGTTCATCGGCGACGAAGACGCCAACCGGATGCGTACACGCGAATACCGTCAGCCGTATATTCTACCGGACAAAATTTAATTTGTGAAAACATTTCCGATTCTATTGGCCTTTTTTCTTTGCGGGCTTCTATCCTGCACTGCATCAAAAATATCGCCCACGTATGCCGTATGCGGCAAGCTGTCCGACTATCCTGCGTTACAGGCAGCCGGATATGACTTCTTTGAGCCCACGGTGAGCGCTTTTCTTTCGCCTGCGGAAAGCGATTCCGTCTTCATGTCCCATCTGGCGGAAATGAAACGGTTGAACGCCAAACCCGTTTCCTGCATAATATTTCTTCCAGGCGACTATACGATAGTCGGAGAAGCGCCGCGCCACGACGATATTGTCGACTGGGGCGAAAAAACGTTCCGCAGAGCAAATCAGGCAGGCATCCGTTACATCGTTTTCGGGAGCGGAGGCGCCCGGCGCGTGCCGGAGGGATTCGACAGGGAAAAGGCTATGCAGCAGTTTATCGCCGTATGCAAGCGGCTGGCTCCTGTTGCGCAAAAACAGGACGTGACGCTTGTCGTCGAACCGCTCAACAGGGCGGAAACAAACCTTATCAACTCCCTGCAGGAAGGCGCTGCGGTCGTCGAAGCCGTCGACCATCCGAACGTACGTCTGCTGTGCGACATTTATCACATGATGCGTGAAAACGAGCCGGCGTCGGAGATCGTCAAATACGGGAAGTATATCCGCCACTGTCACATTGCCGAAAAGGAAACACGCTCGGCGCCCGGCACGAATGGCGATGATTTCAGGCCGTATTTTGCCGCTCTCAAGCAGATTGGTTACAGAGGATGTATCTCCATAGAATGCAGCTGGGATGATTTTTCATCGCGCCTTGCCCCGGCGCTGGAGTATATGAAGAGGCAGTTTGACGAATCGGATGATAGGAAATAATACGGCACGCAGCATGATTTTGTGCAAGGATATAATCCGCAAAAGCCGCTGTGCAGTTCTGTGTTTTCTCTGTGTAATTTGTTTTCTCACACGGAGAAGCACAGAGAAGGCACGGAGAGAGACGGAGAAAATATCCGACTGTCGATAACAGAACATTAGTAATCATATAAAACCAAAGAAGAATGAACAGATTTTTTATTTTTTCAATCCTGGCGGCATCATGCTTCCAGTTTACGGCGTGCAGCCAGTCGGCGCCGAAATGTTGCGATTCCGAACCGACGTCGCCGGCAACGCAGGCGCTTTCGTGGAAAGACGAATTGAAAGCGGAAATTCCCTTATTGGGACACCGGAACTGGATCGTGATAACGGATATGGCTTATCCTCTGCAAACCCAGCCGGGAATAAAAACCATTTACACCGGTGAGGCCTATATGGACATCCTCCATTTTGTGTATCGTGAAATCGAAAACGCGTCTCACGTCAAAGCGGCCGTCTATCAGGACAAAGAATTGCTGTATCTCAACGGGAAAGACGTTGCCGGAATCGACGCGCTGCGCGAACAGATGACAACGCTTTTCGGCGACAGGCGGAATTTCGTCCTGCACGAGAAATTGATCGACCGCCTGGACGAAATAAGCCGCAAATTCAATGTGGTGATACTGAAAAGCACGCTCACCATCCCTTACACTTCCACGTTCTTCGAACTGGACTGTAACTATTGGGACAGCGCAGGAGAAGAAGCGCTTCGGCGGCAAATCGGGAATTGAAAAACCTCGCCCCCGGCCCCTCTTCACAGGGCGCCGGGGAGCGTGTCGCAGGCAGGTTCACGGGTAGATGATGGCGGGCGTTTCGATTTCCTTGCGGACGATGTGAAACGTAGTAACGTAGCGGCCTGTGTACTTGCCTTTGCCGTGGACGTAGAGCTTGGCTTCGCCTGCTTCGACGTTGTTGCGGTAGGTGACGGTGTAGTCCTGCGAGAAAATGAGTTCACGCAGTTCGCCTTCGTCCGTCAGGTAGAACACGCGGGGCAGCGGTGTGAGGTGGCGGCCGGTATAGTACTGTTCGGCGATGGGTGCGACGGACGTATGTTTGTCGTTGAGCGGCACGGGCAGGCGGGCGACGTATTTGCGTCGAATATCGTTCATCTCGTTGAAGAACGTTTGCAGGGCGGTGGATGGCTGTATCGAGAGGGTGACTTCGATCGTGGTACAAAACTCGTCGTAGGCGGCTATCACTTCGCTTTTCATCCCGGAGGCCGAAGGAGCTTCGATGCTGCCCATTTCGACGAGGCGCTGATTGTAGAGGCTTTCCAGCGCGCTGTTTGTCGTGAAGAGCGCCTGCACCTGCGTGGTGAGACTCAGCATTGTGGCCGCCTGCGCGAGCGTGGCATCGGCAGAATAGCGGGTGTTGATGAGTTTAATCTGCGCGGTCTGGCTCATGATCGGTTCTTTGTCGATATCCCAGAAGGGCTTGAGAAAGAGTACCATTTTACTGCCTGCGGCGGCGATGCCGGGCAGACTGCTTTTCTCGCTCGTTTTTGATACGCGCTTGATTTCGGAGAAGAGCGAGTCGCGCAACGTTTCCTTTTCCGTGATTTGTGGGGTCAGTTCGCTGGAGCGTTTCTGGTGCAGCAGCGATACAAAGGTACTGTTCACCGTGCTAAATGTTTGCAGATTGGCATAGCCCAGCGTTCCGAGCGTGGAACTCGACTGCTGCGATGCGATAACAATGGTTTCGGAACACAGACCTGCAAGGTCGTCCAGTTTAAGCCTGGTTGCATTTAATGTTATAAATTTCAACATGACATTTTTGTTTTATGGTTCTGTTCCGTTCACAGGATTAGAACCGGGTTATTACTTATTTTTATTTTTATGAAACTGTTTTCCGTGTGATTTCCTGCTTTTGTAATTTTACATAAGCGGCTTTTCGGGCGATTTCCTGCTTTTGTAATTTTACATAAGCGGCTTTTCGAGCGATTTTCTGCTTCTGTAATTTTACATAAGATGTTTTTCGAGCGATTTTCTTCTTCTGTAATTTTACATAAGCGGTTTTCCGGACGATTTATCGCTTTTGTAATTTTACATAAGCTACTTTCCGGACGATTTATCGCTTTTGTAATTTTACATAAGCTACTTTTCGGACGATTTCCTGCTTTTGTAATTTTACATAAGCTACTTTTCGGACGATTTCCTGCTTTTGTAATTTTACATAAGCTACTTTTCGGTCGATTTCCTGCTTTTGTAATTTTACATAAGCTGTTTTTCGGGTGACGGATTGCTTCGTTCCGCCAGATGGATAATCGACGCGAAACGATGAGCATGTCATGCGGGATTTTGCGGAAGGCAGCAACCGTCATCCCGATGATGACCGGCGCCTTTCGCGAGTGGGGAAATGCCGTATTGCGTTGCGACGCATGTTGACCGGATATATAATTCATAAGTTTGTCCTGTTTGTTTACTTATCATCAACAGCCGAGTTTCGAAAACGTGGCAAAAATAAGAATAGTTTTTTAATCTGCCATATTTTTCAGCAAAAATTTTTATTCTTATATTTTCAGGGGCATTTTTTACTGCGTCGATTTTTGAACCGGTCATGCCGAACATCGCCCGAACGCATCCGCCGACATGTATTTATTCCCTCTCGACCGCCCCGTTTCGCAGGTGATATATCGCATCTCCTTCGGGACAGACGGCCACGCCCTCGCCGTCGAAATCGAGCCGGTGACCGTATTCGCTTACCCAGCCGGTTTGTCTTGCGGGATTGCCGACAACCAGTGCATACGGTAGAACGTCGCACGTGACAACCGCTCCCGCGCCTATCATTGCATACGCGCCTATCGTATGGCCGCAAACGATCGTGGCATTGGCGCCCACGGTAGCGCCTCGCCCGACGCGGGTGGACATATACTGATGCCTGCGCGATATCGCACTGCGCGGATTAATCACGTTCGTGAACACGCAGCCCGGACCAAGGAAGGCGTAGTCGTCGCACGTCACACCGGTATACAGCGATACGTTGTTTTGCACTTTTACCCAGTTCCCCAGCACAACGCCGGGCGAAACCACCACATTTTGCCCGATGGTACACCCCCGACCTATCGTGCAGCCTGTCATGATATGCGAAAAATGCCATATTTGCGTTCCTTCGCCTATCGTGCAGCCGTCGTCGATGACGGCCGTCTCATGCGCTTGATACTGTTCCATAATCATTTATTTATATATTAAAAATAATACAGGTTTTTTGTTCAGATCCGGCATCCTGCCTTTCCAGTCTTTCACTGCAAGGGTACGTATCCATTCGTCTGCGCAGGTGATGGCCGATGCGACGCACAGTTTCGTTGCCGGTCTGCATATACGAATGAAATCGGCCATCAGTTTATTATTTCTGTAGGGCGTCTCGATGAAAATCTGCGTCTCGCTTTCCGAATAGATACGTGCTTCGAGCGTGCGGAGGCGTTCCGTTCGCGCCTGTGCGTCGACGGGCAGATAGCCGCGAAAGGCAAAGTTCTGTCCGTTGAAGCCCGATGCCATCAGCGCCATCAGGATGGAAGAAGGACCCACGAGCGGTACGACGCGAAACCCTTTTCGCTGCGCCATGGCGACCACGTCGGCGCCGGGATCGGCTATGGCCGGACATCCCGCCTCGGATACGACCCCGACGGACTCGCCCCGATTGAGCGGTTCCAGATAGCCGGAAAGCGCTTCGGGCGATGTATGACTGTTCAGTTCGCAGAACGTCAAACAGTCGATTGCAATGGACGGGTCGGCCTTCTTCAGGAAACGGCGCGCCGAACGCACGTTTTCGACCACAAAGTGGCGTATCTCGCGGATTATGTCGAGATTGTATTCCGGCAATACCCTTCGGTGCGCGGTATCGCCCAGCGTCACAGGAATTAGAAAAAGAGCAGGATGCATACTTTTTTTCCGCAAATGTACTAATTTTGCAGCGAATAAAAAGGAAAATATGCAGATTCCTGTGGATTTCATAGCCCGCACAAGCCGGTGGACAGACGATTATTCTCTGCTGGAAAAGGCATTGCAAAATGAGCCTCCGGTCAGTATTCGTCTCAATCCCGCCAAATCGCCCGCTACGCTGCCCTGCGAACGGGTGAAATGGTGCCGGACGGGGTATTATCTTGCCCGTCGTCCGCCGTTCACCTTCGACCCGCTGTTTCACGGCGGAGCATACTACGTGCAGGAAGCGTCGTCCATGTTTCTCGAACAGGTTGTGAGGCAGTATGTCTCATCGCCCGCGGTGTGTCTGGACCTGTGCGCCGCTCCGGGCGGGAAGTCGACGCATCTGCTGAGTCTTTTACCGGAAAACAGCGTTCTGGTGAGCAACGAAGTCATCCGCAGCCGGTGCGCCGTTCTGACCGAAAACATCCTGAAGTGGGGCGCGGCGAACGTGCTCGTGACGAACAGCGATTCAGAAGAGGTCGGGCGTCTGACGCATCTGTTCGACCTGATTGTGGCCGACATGCCCTGTTCGGGCGAAGGGATGTTTCGCAAAGATGTGCACAGCCGCGGCGAATGGAGCGTTGCCCGCGTCGGGTTGTGCGCCGACCGCCAGAGGCGAATCGTGCACGACGTCTGGGATGCGCTCCGTCCCGGCGGCCTGTTCGTTTACAGTACGTGTACTTTCAACAGGGAAGAAAACGAAGACAACATCCGTTATATTACGGAGACTTTTCATGCCGAAGCGTTGCCGCTGTCCGTGGATGCCGGCTGGAATGTCTGCTGTGCAGACGATGGGCATCCCGCATACCGTTTCTTTCCGCACCGGACGAAGGGCGAAGGCTTTTTTCTTGCCGTGCTGCGCAAGGCCGACGCGCCGCCGCGGCGTATTTCCGTCAAGACAAGGTATAATAGAAGGCAAAAACCTCCCGCGCAGATTTGCGAATGGCTGCGCAGGCCGGAAATGTTTCGCTTCGAGACATGCCGCGGCGTCGTGCACGCCATCCCTGAACATGCTTCGGATATTTTCGGGACTGTTTCGGAACGCATGCGTCTTTTTTCGGCAGGCATCCCCGCCGGTCAGGTCAAAGGGAAGGATGTGATTCCCGCACATGCGCTGGCGCTGAGTACGGAACTGCATCCGGATGCGTTCCCGGCCGCCGAACAGACCTGGGACGAAGCCGTTCGCTATCTGCAAAGAGAAATGCCCGCACTGCGCGAGGATGTGCCGAAAGGACTGTATACCGTTACCTGCCGGCACCTGCCGCTGGGTTTTGCCCGTAACATCGGGAGCCGCGTCAACAATCTCTATCCGCAGGAGTGGCGTATTCGGAGCCGCGACATTCCGGCGGAGGCTCCTCGCATTTTCCCCTGACATATTCCCGGATAGCCGTCTGTGCACGCACGGGGGGATTGTCCGTATGATGGCATTTGAATACGTTCTGCAGATGCTCGTCGATGAAGCAGGCTTTCGTATTGTCGTGCAACTGGATTTGCAGGATGTCGATGATGGTCTGTCTGATGTCGCTGTCGAGAACAGGCACGGCCGCTTCGATGCGTCGGTTCAGGTTGCGTTTCATCCAGTCGGCCGACGAGATATATACGTCTTCCGCTCCGTCGTTGTAGAAATACCACACCCTGGCGTGTTCGAGAAACATGTCGACGATACGCGTCACACGTATATTCCGGCTGTACGGACGGTTGGGTATCAGGCAGCATATCCCGCGTACGATCAGGTCGATGTCTACGCCGCTTTCCGATGCGCCGTAGAGTTCGTCTATCATGTTTTCGTCCTGCAGGCCGTTCATCTTAAGAATGATTTGTCCTTTTCTGCCGGCCTCCACATGCATTATTTCGCGCCGAATCATCCGTTTCAGTTCGGCCACCATGTTGAAACGCGCAACCAGCAGATGTCGGAAGAGAGGCCGTTCCTGCGGTTTTTCGAGCATGTTGAACAGGATGTTGATATCGTCGACGATTTCACTGTTGCAGGTCAGCAGCGCCATGTCGGAATAGATTCTGGCTGTTTTTTCGTTGAAGTTGCCGGTGCTCACGTACGCAAAATCGGCTTTTTCTGTCTGCCGGCGACGGATGATCATCGCTTTGGCGTGTATCTTCAAGCTGGGAGAACTGTAGATGATCCGTATGCCTTTATGATTCATCCATTCGGCCGTGCTTATGTTGTGCGCTTCGTCGAAACGCGCTTTCACTTCGACGAAGACGGTTACTCTCTTGCCGTTCTCCGCCGCCTTGACAAGCAGATCGATAACGGCCGAATTTTCAGCTACGCGGTATTGCGTTATTTTGATTTCTTCCACGTCGGGATCATAAACGGCTTCGCGCATGAAATCCGTCAGGTAATCGAACTTCTGATAGGGAAACAGGAGCAGTATGTCTCGCGATTCCACTTCACGGAGTACGGAGCCGGCGCTGTCGAGACGCGGGATGTGCATCGGCGTCGGGAAATGCACACGCAGACTGTCGCCAAATGGATTGGGCAGCTTGCTGAGGTCCTGGAGATTCATGTAGCGCCCGCCTTTCACGAGATCTTCATTTTTTATATGGAATTTCCTGCAGATGAAATTCAGCAGATCGACCGGCATGTCGCGGTCGTACATGAAACGGCTTATTTCGCCGCCCACTTTCCGCTTTTCGAGTTTTTCTCTGACGGTACGGAGCATCTTTTCGGGATCTTTTTCTATGGCGCTATGGAGCATGTTTTCAGGATTCATATCATCCAGATAGAAGTCGGCATCGCGCGAAATCTTGATGGCATAATTGTCGCAGATAGTGTAATCGGTGAAGACGGACGAGAGGTTGGCGCGTATCATGTCGTCCACAAACATATAATAATACACGTCTCCATGCGGGGGCAGGGGAATAATGCGCGGCACTTTGTCGTACGGAAGTTTTATCAGGACGCAGTGCGATTCCGGCGTTCTCTTCCCCCTGATACGGACAGCCAGATAGAGACGGCGGTCGCGGATGAAGGCGTCGATTCCGTCGAGCATCGTCACGGGCGAGAGAAACGGGAAGACGTATTCCCTGAAATAGTTACTCACAAAGTCGCGGTGAAACGTCTGCGGGCGATGGTCGCAGTAGAGATAAATATTGTTTCGCTGCAATTCGGGCAAGATGCCTTCGTAGAATATGCGATAAAATTCCTCCTGCTGACGGTTCACTTCGCGAGTGATTTCTTCGAGTGTTTTTTCGATTTGTTCCGCGCTTCCGTCCGAAAAATTTTTTTTCTGTATAGCGGTGCGATGTTCCGCCACGCGGATTTCGTAGAACTCTTCCGTGTTCGACGAATATATCGAAAGGAAGCGTATCCGTTCGTATATCGGAAGCGTTTCATCGCTGGCTTCCAGCAAGACGCGATAGTTGAACGAGAGCCAGCTCATGTCGCGCTTGAAATATTCGTATGTCGTTTTGTCGGTCATATCTGTTCAAAATTCCGTAAAGATAAATACATTTGCAAAAATAGAAAAAATATGAAAAGAATAGGCCTTCTTTCGGACACACATTCGTGGTGGGACGAAAAATATATTACTTTCTTCAGTTCGTGCGACGAAATATGGCATTCGGGCGACATCGGGTCGGAGTCGCTGGCCGAAAAACTTGCGCATGTCAGACCGCTGAGAGCCGTATACGGCAATATAGACGGGGCGGATCTCCGGATGAAGTATTCCAAAACCGTTCATTTCACGGTAGAAGAGTGCCGGGTGATGATGACGCACATCGGTGGCTATCCGGGTCGGTATGAGCCGTCGATTCGCGCGGAACTGTTCGAATCAAAGCCGCATCTCTTTGTCGCAGGACATTCGCATATCCTGAAAATCATGTTCGACAAACGTCTGAACTGCCTCCACATCAATCCCGGCGCCGCGGGTAAAAGCGGATTCCATCAGGTACGTACCCTCGTCAGATTCACAATCGACGGCGCCGAAATCAAAGACCTCGAAGTGATTGAACTGGGCAGCCGCGAACTTTGAAATTCATGTCGTGGCAGGATGCCGCCTCTGTGCAAAAAAATGACTACCTTTGCCGCGAATTTCGATTGCTCAGAGATACGATTGATGAAAACAAACTACTTCGATGGATATACGGGAATCAGCCTGGGAGAAAGTCAGCTCCATTATGACATTCTTCTGCTTTCCATCATTGTTTTAATCGCTCTGTTTTCCCTCTTTTTCAGATATTTCTATCCGCTGTTCATCAAGATGTGGAAAGATTTGATAACGCTCAAGGAACGCCGGAGCATTTTCGATACGGATGTCCGAAAGAGCCTGTTTTTCGATGGTTTCATGCAATTCCAGATCGTTTATCTGGTTTCCGTTTTCTATTTTCTGGTATATTATCAGTACATGGGAAAACAGAATTACGAAATAAGACCCGACTTTACTTTCC
Organism: Tannerella sp.; assembly: GCA_031270465.1. GTDB lineage: Bacteria > Bacteroidota > Bacteroidia > Bacteroidales > Tannerellaceae > Tannerella. The sequence goes on from JAISXP010000145.1 coordinate 10,930, forward strand.
TTGTCGCCATCTTCGTACTCATTTATGCGTACTTTTTTTTCAAGCAGTTACTGTATTACGTGTATGGACAGATCTTCAGCGAAAGAGGTGAATACAAACTGTGGTCAGCAAACTATCACACGATACGCTACATCTGGGAAATGTTTTTGTATCTCCCCGTGCTGTGGCTGTTATTTGATGGCAGGCACCTGTTCGCCGCAGTCATTTTCTTCCTGTTTATTTATATTTTGTTCAGAATTGCAGTTATTTACATAACAATTCGCATATTTTATCACAAAAAAACGGGATTTTTATATTTAAGTTTGTATCTTTGCGCCCAAGAAATTATACCTCTGTTATTTTTATACGAAGGTTTTAATTATTTGCATAACATCATTCAGATGAATACTTTATGGCATTGAGTATTAAAAAATTACTGGTATCGCAACCCAAGCCTGCATCAGAAAAGTCTCCATACTTTTTCATTGCGGAGAAATATGGCGTGGAAATAGATTTTCGTCCGTTTATCAAAGTTGAACCCCTGACCGCCAAAGAATTCAGGCAACAGCGAATTTCCATTCTGGATTACACGGCCATCGTTTTTACTGCCCGCACGGCCATCGACCATTTCTTCCATCTGTGCGGAGAAATGAGAGTATCTATCCCGGAAACGATGAAATATTTCTGCATGACGGATTCCATTGCGGTTTATCTGCAGAAATATATCATCTACCGGAAACGGAAAATCTTTTACGGTCAAACCGGCAAACCGGAAGACCTGGTAGCCGTCATCGCCAAACATTCAAAAGAGAAATACCTCATTCCAATGTCTGACGTACACAAGGACGATTTGATAAATCTTTTGAATACTAAAAAGATTCACTACAAGACGACCGTGATGTACCGTACCGTATCCACCGAGTTTTCCAAAGACGAGAAATTCGACTACGACATGCTTCTCTTCTTCAGCCCCGCGGGCATCTCTTCGCTGCTGAAGAATTTTCCCGATTTCAGGCAGGAAGACATCAAAATAGGCTGCTTCGGACCGTCGACCGCCAAGGCGGCGCTGGAAGCCGGGCTGCGGCTCGACGTAGAAGCCCCGACCCCCGAAGCCCCCTCCATGACGGCTGCCCTCGAACTGTATCTGAAGCGAGAATCCGGCGATAAAAAAAATGGACGATAAGCGTGCAACACTCCCAAAAAGCGAACGGCTGTCAAGCAAGAGCCTTGTGGATGCTCTCTTTGCAAACGGATCGTCTTTTGTGGCTTATCCTCTGCGCGTCATCTATTCCCCCGTGCAGGATGACAACCGGACGGCAACGGTGTCCGTGCTGATACACGCGCCGAAAAAGAAACTGAAACGCGCCGTAGACCGTAACTTCATAAAACGCAGGATACGCGAAAGCTACCGGCTCCGCAAGCACGTCCTGATCGATGCGCTTGCAGACAGTGGCGGACAGTCGCTGCTGGTAGCGTTTCTTTATCTGGACAGCCGGAAATCTGCCTTTGCAACCATCGGAAAGGCTATGGAAAAGGCGCTGCTTACGCTTTGCAAAAAAGTGTTCGGCGTGCAGAGGGATATTTTGGATTCAAAATTCAACGATTCAACGATTTGAAGATTCAAAAAAAATGAAACGCCTGCTCGTACAAATCCTTCTGATGCCCGTTTATTTCTACAAATACTGCATCTCGCCCCTGAAACCGGCCACGTGCCGCTACACGCCGACGTGTTCGGAATATGCCGTGCAGGCGCTGAAAAAGCATGGGCCACTGAAAGGATTCTGGCTGGCGCTCAAACGAATCTGCCGGTGTCATCCCTGGGGAGGACACGGATACGATCCTGTTCCATAACGCCATGACGTATTGCGACATTCATACGCACCGGATGCCTGTTCATCCCGAAGACCGGGCGATTGTCGCGGCAGACATCCGCCGGCCTGTGCTCAATCCGTCCGTCCGTTACTCCGCAGGTATTCATCCCCGGGAAGCCACCGCCGATGCCCTGCCTCTACTCTATGAACTGGCGAAACATCCCCTCGTGACGGCAATCGGCGAAACCGGACTGGATAAACGTCACAGCCCGCCGCTCGCCGTGCAGGAAGAATTGTTCGCCGCCCACATCAGACTGGCGGAAGCGACGGGGAAACCTCTAATCATCCACTGTGTCAAGGCGTGGGACGAGTTGCTTCGCATACGTAAAACGTTCGGCAGCCACGTCTCATGGATTATCCACGGATTCAGAGGCAACGGCACGCTTGCCGGTCAACTGCTCAATGCCGGTTTTTATCTTTCGTTCGGCCTGCATTTCAGAACGGAAGCCGCATCCCGCGCATGGACGGCGCACAAACTGTTTGCCGAAACCGACAACGACGATATCGACATACGCAACGTATACGCAACGCTTGCCGCGTCGCTCGCCGTCACGCAGGAAGACCTGTCTCAGCAGATAGCGGAAAACCTTGCGGATATACAAATCAGGTAAAAAAGGGTGCGGTAAAAAGCATTCCATTAGGAATGCTTCGCTCGGTAGAACGACCAATATCATCCTCTCTTGCATCCCGTCAGGGATGCATCCCTGCGGGATGCAAAAAAAGATTGTCGCAAAAAAATCTACCGAGCGATGCATCCCT
>JAISXP010000054.1 GCA_031270465.1 Tannerella sp.
CAAAAAGAAGAAACTCGAATTGCGGACAGCCGAAAATACCCGCCGTGAAAACGTCGAACTGCTGCTGATTCAGATGCGGCAACTCGCCGCCGAATTGGACGAAGCCTACCAACAGGTTATGCTTGCCCAAAAGTCTATCGCCGTAGCCGAAGATAACTTTCACATGAGCGAAAACCATTACAAGGCGGGTATTTCAATCATGTCCGACCTGCTCGACGCCCAAAACCTGCTGCAGCAAAGTCGCGACCAGTATGTTGAAGCCGCAACAGGATATTGCGTGAAGTTGGTGGAGTACAGGCAGGTGACGGGCGAGCGGTGAAATCCGGCATAGTTTAAAACAATAAAACAAACCGTTATGTATAAACAGGATATTGGAATTAACGCAGGCGTAATCTGGCGTCTGCTTTCGGACAAGAGCGCATTGAGCATCCGTGAAATCGGAGAGTTTACACACTATCACGAAATGTTTTTGTTTCTTGCTCTCGGCTGGTTGGCGAGGGAAGACAAAATACGGTTTTATGAAAAAGGGGGAGCGTTGTATGTCAAACTGGAAGGCGCTGCCTCCGGATGGTATTTTTAATAGAAACCCGGCGTATGAAAAAAACAGTCATCGGCAATAACGACTTATTCCCCGGAATAAGCCACCTGTTCACGGGAATGGATCATTCATTCCCTGAAGAAAGCTACTCATTCCCGGGAATACATTACCCATTTCCGGGAGCACGTCGCTTATTCCCCGGAATACATCATTCATTCCCTGGAATAAAGCGTCCATTCCGGAGAATATACCGTTCATTCCCCGAAATGAACCATTCATTCCCGTTCGGGAAACGTACAGATTATATCACAAACAAATTATTCACTTTAAATATAAAATAATATGCCTGATTACATTCCTCAAAAAGATTCCGAATTGATGCCTTGGAGCGCCAATTTTACCGGACAGGTAGTAGCTAACGCCGTAGCATGGGCAATCCCGTCCGGCGAAGTATCCATCCTGCAAGAAGCCAACACTGCGTTTGCCATACTTTATGCGCAAGCCGACAGTCCGGCGAAAAATTCCATCATCGTGGCGGAAAAGAACGCCGCCCGCGACACCCTTGTGAGTATCATCCGTACGCTGGCGGGATTCCGTTTGAAGAACCCCGTCATCACCGACGCGCAACGCATCGCCCTTGGGCTTCACGTGCGCGATACCACGCCGTCGACCATCCCCGTGCCGCACACGCGCCCGGAACTCGACATCGACGTGATGGATTTCCGCCGTCTGAAAGTCCTCTTTCACGACATGGGCAGCGACAGCAAGGCAAAGCCCTACGGCGTAAACGGTGCAGTGATAGTCTATGCAGTGCTTGACGCGCCACCCGCCGACATCAATGCTCTTTCCCGCAGCGTGCTGGCTACCCGCACTCCGCACATCCTCGAATTTACGGAGGAAGAACGCGGGAAAACGGTCTACGTCGCTATCTGCTGGCAGAATGAAAAGGGAGAAAAAGGCCCTTGGAGCGAAATTGAAAACGCTATCGTACCGTAAACAGGAACGGGACAATGTCCCGCCCCTGTCATGCGGGTAAATATGGAAAATTGAAATATGAAACAGCACAAAGACACAGATGCCTTGTCGAAAATCACCAAAGATCGGCAACGGACAAACATTTTACGAAAATACGAACAGCCGGCATTGGCATTCCTTGTCCGGCGCGTCCCCTCATGGATAAACTCGGATATGCTGACCGCCATTGGTTTGTCGGGCGGGTTAATCATAATGGCCGGTTTTGTGATGGCCGCCTGTTTTCATCGGAGCTTTTTATTACTGTGTATACTGGGTTTTGTCATCAACTGGCTGGGCGATTCGTTAGACGGACGTTTGGCCTATTTCCGCAACAAACCCCGCAAGTGGTATGGCTTTTCGCTCGATTTGACGGTAGATTGGCTAACTACTGTGCTTATCGGTTGCGGCTATATCGTGTATGTGAGCGGAGGGTGGGAATTATTGGGCTTCGGCTTTGTGGTATTGTATGGCTGGTCGATGATGACGGCGTTGTTACGCTATAAAATTACCGGCATTTACACGATAGACAGCAGTTTGCTCGGCCCTACCGAAGTGCGGATTATCATTTCACTTTTCCTGTTGCTTGAAATTTTTTTCAAGGACTCTATTATCTATTCCGGCATGGCGGCTTGCCTTATTTTGTTTGTCGTTAATCTCATTGATTTTCGCAAACTGCTGGAAACAGCCGACCGGCGCGATAAAAAAGAACAGGACGAAACCACACTGAAAAAAGAAAAAAGTCAGGAGATATGCCAAGGCGGCTGAAAATTTTTGTCAAGGTGCAATGTTCCGCATTTACAGGCGGGATGTGTGATTATCTCATCATGATTTTTCTCACAGAGCTGTTTGGTGTGTATTATCCCGTGTCGATTGCAATTAGTTGTATGCTGGGTGCAGTTGTCAATTTCTCAATAAAACAAGACATGGTCGTTTTATTCTAAAAAATCGGCTACAGGTTTTCACTTCCGCAACAATTATGGCGCTTTCTTTTGGTTGTCACAAGCAGCATTGTGCTGAAAATAACAGGCGCCTATTGTATCACCACCTTTGTACACATCGATTATAAAATAAGTCGCATCATTACCGACATCATCGTTTCCCTGTGTTTTAATTATGTGCTACAGTGTTATTGGGTGTTTAAAAATCGGAAATGAGAATAACAATTTCAAAAATATTCATCTTATTTTATTATGAAAAAGAACAGGCAAGTAATTGGAATGGTGATTCTATCACTCTTTGTTGGCAGCGCTCTGCACGCTCAAATTGTGGGAGTTGAAGAAATGTGGCGCAATCAACGGGATACTACTTCCCAAACGGATATTACACGCCCATTATATCTCGAAATCAATGATTTTGATAATATACTGGAACTGCTGGACCGTCAACCGAGTTTCGGCATGTACAAGGATAATTATGTTATTACGGGCGTTCCTGTAAACAGGGAAATTAACAAATATACGGCGGATGTTAAATTTCAATTGAGCGTTCGGCAGCGGTTAACCAAAACAGTCCTGCCATACAATACTTTCCTGATGCTAACTTATACGCAAAAGTCATTCTGGGATGTTTACATTAAATCGTCGCCTTTCAGGGACAGCAATTACAATCCCGGACTTATACTTGTAAAGCCGGTGATTCGCCATAATCATCTGTACGGAATAGCAACCTTGGCTTTTGAACACGAATCGAACGGCAAAGACAGCCTTGATTCGCGCGGATGGAATTATTTCGCTCTGTCGTACGTTTACTTTTTCAATGCGAACTTTTCCGTTCAGACAAAGATTTGGGCAGGCTGGTTAGACGACGGGGACGACGATTTGGAGGGTGGCGGCAATACCGACCTGTACAAATACAGGGGCTACGGCCTGCTTGCATTTAATTACAGGAGTTTAGATGATAAAATCTGGCTGTCGACAATCATCAACCCCCGAAATAAAATCGGAAG
>JAISXP010000166.1 GCA_031270465.1 Tannerella sp.
GCATCGTACGGTCATACAAAAAAGAATGAAACTCTCCGGACAGCGATGGAGTACTGACGGCGTAAAAAATATGCTGCGACTAAGGATTATTTCCATGAACAGACAATGGGCGAAAGTTATAGACTTTCTTAAATTGCCTGCTATAAGGGCGGCTTAACGGGTGCGACAATTTGAATTGCACCCCGCATGAATGCATGAATTTACACGAATTTGAAATCAAACAGACAAAGAAAATGAACGAGGTACGGGGTTTTTACCTGTACAAAGCCTGTAAAAACGATGTGACGCCGGAAGCTCCTAATTTTGACTTTTAAAAATACAGACATGAAAACGAAATATTATTGGTTTATATTATTGCCTTTCGTGGCAGGTTTATTGAGTTGTAACAATTGCCGGATTATCAAAAATAAATTCAATCCCTTTTTGAACGGGACGTCCCGTTTCCGGTAAGGGACGTCTCTTTTTCAGTCTTTTTTGAGGCGCTGTGATTGCGGGTTGAAAACGGGCAAAAGCAGCAGCGCCTCAAAAAAGGATTAACACGTTTACTGCCGCACTATTCCCATATATCGGGGATGGCTTCGTGTCCGCGGGCTTTTTCGGGAGCCTGTTCTACGGGCGGAATCCTGCCCGAATGAATGTCGAACAGTCGTCTGGCCGTTTCTTTCATGGCGTTGACCTGATGCGGATAGGGTCGGTCGGTCACGTCGACCAGTCCACAGTTGTAGTTTTCGCCGTCGAACCGTCCGGTCAGGTCCTGGTCGCACCACTGGAAATAGGCCGTCCCGATCAGTCCCGGATGTGCATAGGCATGTTCGGTATAGTACCGGTATGCGACGCCGCGCTGCTGCTGCGAATTGACTTGCCAGAGAGACTGTGCCATGCCGCGGTCTGTCGTGCCGAAATGATATTCGCCTATAATCATCGGCAGACCGGTCTGCTGCATCGTCCGGTTCATCATTTCTTCGCCGGGCTTCAGGTCGTAGCAGTTGAAGCTGAACACGTCGAAGTTTTGCCTGCAGAGGTCGAGGATGGCGTTGTCCAGGTGGCCGTTTCCGAAACGGATACCCAGATTCAGGTGGTGCGGGTCATGCTTTTGCAGCAGGTGGCGGATGGTTTGCAGGAACTTGCCGAAGGTTGCATGGATAAAATCCCTGCGCCGTTCGGGGGTGTCGCCTGCCGCGAGGTATTTTTCGAGTTCCGTCCTTATCGGGCGGCGCTGTCCGTCCAGAATCATCCCGCACAGGCGCACTTCCTGTCCCAGCCAGGCGGGTTCGTTTCCCAGGAAATAGCCGATCAGCCAGGGATTGTCTTTGTGCGGAGCGACGAAATCGCGGATGGAGGTTTCGGCTGCTGCGGCAAAGCTGCGGTCGTACACGTCGGTCAGCCCCATCAGTCCGTGGTCGATACCTATGCCGCGCAGTTGCAGGACGAAAGCTTTCCTGTTCATCGCCGTCACTTCGGGGCTTGACCAGTTGGCAACGGTATTCAGTCCCCATTTGTCCATGCGGCGGATGATCATTTCGTTCGCTTTCGTTCTGAAGTCGTCGCCATATCTGCGATACAGGTTCCACATTCCGAACGAAATCCGGCTGTTCTGCCGCGCGCGGCTATCCGGTTCGTCGGGCGGCAGTTCCCTGAACATGTTGCGGCGTTTATCCGCGTCGCGCACATCGCCTCCGCCTCCGGCGCGCACACAGTCTGCACCGACGGAGAGGAAAAGGCAGCCTTCGGGATCGACGAACCACCAGCGGCCGTTGATGTTTTCCGTCCTGAAAAATCCTGTCGCCTCCACTTTTGCCTGCAGGTAGCCGCCATATTTCGAATAGCCGTATTCGGCGGTCGATACAGGTTCGCGTTCTTCGGCTTCCCACTCGCTTTTCAACTGTTCGAGCGATTTTATCTTGCCTTCCCAGTCGCCCGCATTCCACTGTCCGAATTCGTCTACGGCAGGGCTTTCGCCGAGATACGCATCGCCGGGATCTTCTTCGGCAAGGGCAATGGAGCGTATTTCTATTTCGGGACGGCCGATGGGTGCGCGCATCCGGATGCCGATGGAATCGACGCCCCGCAGCAGGCCACGCCTGCCGCCCAGATTGATCCAGCCCGTGTAGCGTGGCTGGTTGTAGGTTGCGGCCAGGTCGGCGGCGGAACCGGGCAGTTCGCGGTAGAACTTCAGCGGAATGGCCAGCCTGTTCCATGCACCGGGGGCATAATTCATGATTCGTAACTCGTTGTATCCGTCTTCGGTGGTAAAACCGACGTGGAAGCGTTGCGACGTCGTGGAGCGAAACTCAAGGACGACGTAGTTGTATGCATCCCAGTCGACAGGCAAACCGGGAGATATGTCCTTGATGGCGAACTTCCTGCCGGAGACTTCCTTTGTGCTGTCAAACACGATTTTGAATTTCTCCGGCGTCTGCGTACAGGCCTGCACAAGGCCTGCAAGAATTAAAACTGATAAAATTGTCCTGAACATTGCGTTTACTGTATTAAATTATAATGTATGCAAATGTATGAAGAAATACGGATACTGCAAATTTCTGCCAGCAATGCAGTCCGGATTGTGACCGGAATCAATGATTCTGTTAACAATGCAGTCCGGATTGCGACCGGAATCAATTGAACGAAGTGAACGGCGAACACTTTTTGTCAGTTTGTAAATCCAGAAGAATTATGTAAATTATGTGACTGTATTCAAAGTTTCTATCCGGCACGCCACCTCCTCGCCGTTAAAGACGACGCCCAGCAACTTGACCTCGCGGTCGAGGTATTTTTCGAAATATTTGCGGTCGCGGATTTGCGTTATGGCTTCGTTGAGGAGGCTCTCCAGCGGTTTGCCGGAACCGTATTTCAAC
>JAISXP010000177.1 GCA_031270465.1 Tannerella sp.
GCCCAACGTCGACGGTTTCGAAAAAGATTTGGAACAATATCTTGGCAACGAGGTTTATGTGGCTGCGCTGAGCGCCGGAACAGCGGCTTTGCATCTGGCGTTGATACTGCTGGGCGTAAAGAGCGGTGACGAGGTGCTGTGTCAGAGCCTGACATTTTCGGCTTCGGCCAATCCTATTGTATATCAGGGTGCTACGCCAATTTTCGTCGACAGCGAAAAAGATACCTGGAATATCTCTCCCGAAATACTTGAGGAGGCAATCAGAGACCGTCTGGCAAAAGGAAAAATGCCTAAAGCCATCATCGCAGTGCACCTCTACGGGATGCCTGCCAAAATAGACGCAATCGCTGCCGTCGCCCAAAAGTATGATATTCCGATTATTGAGGATGCCGCCGAAGCTTTGGGATCTTCTTACAGGGGTATACGCTGCGGGACGTGGGGCGATTTTTCTATCCTCTCGTTCAACGGGAACAAGATCATCACCACTTCGGGCGGAGGCGCACTTGTTTCAAAAAACGAAACCGGCATTCGCAAGGCTCGTTTCCTGGCTACTCAGGCACGCGACAACGCTCCGCATTATCAACATTCGCATATCGGATACAATTATCGCATGAGCAATGTGCTGGCAGGAATCGGCCGTGGACAGATGCTCGTCCTGCCCGAAAGAGTGGCGAAACGGCGCAGCAATCATGCGTATTACCGGCAGCATTTGTCCGGAATCGAAGGTCTTGACTTTCAGAAAGAACCGTCGGACGATTTTTATTCCAACTACTGGCTGACAACTGTCCTTGTCGACGAAAGCAAGACAAACGGAGTGACACACAACGATCTGCGACTGGCACTCGAAAAAGACAGCATCGAAGCACGCCCACTGTGGAAACCCATGCATCTGCAACCCGTTTTCGCTTCCGCACCTTTCTACGGTGACGGAACAGGCGAAAATCTGTTCTGCAAAGGTCTCTGTCTGCCTTCCGGCTCCACTTTGACCGATGAAGACTTGAATCGTATTATTTACGTTATAATAAACACATTGACAGGGAAATATTGACACGCGGACTGTCGCCTGTCAGTAAAACTTGCCTTGTCGTAATAAAGTATTTTTTTACAATGTACAATTTAATCAAACGAATTACATCCTTCTTTTTTTACAAAATCGAAAAACAGCCGTTTTTGTCGAAGTATCTGATTTTCTCTATCGATCTCGCCGTCGTCCTGTTTTCGTATACACTGACTTACTACATCTGTTTCAATCTGATCAACGCGCCCGTTCTGCTGCAATCTTTCCTTATCAAGCTGGGGCTTTGTATATTTGTACACGGAATTTGTTTCATCGTGTTCGGAACGTCTCTGATTGTGCTGCGACATTCGTCGTTTCATGATGTATTCCGGATATTGATTGCCGTATGCTGCGCCAACCTGCTGCTTTTTATAATCAACGCTATTTTAGACAATTATTACAACAGATTCATTTTTCCCAACATCGGATTCCTGATCAATTTGGCGCTGATATTCGGATTGACTGTTGTGCTGAGGATGTGCGTCAAACTGTGTTTCGGCATCGCCAAGAGTTATTACAGCAAACGGAAGATATTCACGCCGTTACTGATATATGGAGCCAATAACTCGAACGTAAACCTTGCCGAACTGATTAACAGCAGCGAATCGCTGGCATTCAAGGTCGTCGGTTTCATAGTCCCGTCCAAATCAAACGCAAAAAACAAAACGGTTGCCGGACTGCCGGTTTATTCCAGAGACGAGATATTCGACAACATGGAGAGCCAGAATTTTTACAAAGCCATCATGATCCATCCAACTGAAATAAATTGGGCTGAAAAACAAATATTTACAAACAAATGTATTCAGTGCAAAATCGACTTGTTTTCCACTACGACGTGGAACGAATGGAATCGGAACAGGGAAGATATCCGGCGTCTGAACAAGGTCAAAATCGAAGATTTGCTGGAAAGGCCGCCCATTCATATTGATATCGAATCCATTGCTCGCAATCTGGAAGGCAAAACGGTGCTCGTCACGGGAGCGGCCGGCTCTATCGGCAGCGAAATCATACGGCAAATCAGCAATTTCCGTTTGAAAATGGTTATCATGCTCGACATTGCCGAAAGTCCTCTTCACCAGCTATACATCGAAATAATGGAAAAATCTCCGGATTTCAGTTACATTCCAGTGATATGCAACACACAGCACTACGACCGGCTGAAACGTGTATTTGAAGAATACCGGCCTGATTACGTGTATCATGCTGCCGCCTACAAACACGTTCCCCTGATGGAAAGTCACCCCTGCGAATCCACCCTGACGAACGTGCTGGGCAGCAGGAACGCCGTCGATTTGGCCGTCGATTACGGTGTGGAAGCTTTCGTAATGATTTCGACGGATAAAGCCGTGAACCCCACGAGCGTCATGGGCGCAACCAAACGCATCGCAGAAATTTATATTCGCTCGCTCTCGAAAAAACTCAACGAAAGCGGCAACAGTCAGAAGAATACAAGACTGATTATCACAAGATTTGGAAATGTATTAGGATCGAATGGCTCGGTCATTCCTCTTTTCGAAAACCAGATACAAAAAGGCGGGCCGGTGACGGTCACTCATCCCGACATCATCCGTTATTTCATGACGATACCCGAAGCCTGCCGTCTGGTGCTCGAAGCCGGCAATTTCGGCAAAGGCGGCGAAGTGTTTGTCTTCGACATGGGAGACCTTGTAAAAATCAAAAATCTTGCCGAAAAAATGATTCGCCTCTCGGGACTGGAACCATACAAGGATATCGACATCACATTCACCGGATTAAGACCCGGCGAAAAACTATACGAAGAATTGCTTTACGACAAAGAAGCGATGCAGCCGACCAACAACCCGAAAATCATGAAAAGTGAAGTCCGGGATTATGACTATCAATATGTTTACGCATTGTTATCGGATCTGATCGCGACGGCTAAAACCTACGAGCGTATGGAAACCGTACGAATCATGAAGAAACTTGTCCCCGAATATATCAGCCAAAACTCCATTTATTCGCAGTTGGACAGCCCTGCACAGCAAAACGATCCGACAGAGGATGAATCGTCCGCCGACACATAAAAAAGCAAATCCTTCTGTTTAAGAAAAAAATTATCCTGCCAATTGAGTAATTATTGATTAAAATTATACCTTTGCACCCGAAACAGTAATCAATGAATATTCGCATGAAAGAGAATATGACGTCCGGAGACGATAACAAAAGAGGGGTGAGCTTTATCGAGCAGATGGTAATCAATGATTTAGCGGAGGGTGAAAACGGAAACCGCATCCAGACGCGTTTCCCGCCCGAGCCGAACGGTTACCTGCATATCGGTCATGCCAAAGCCATTTGCCTTGACTTCGGGCTTGCCGAAAAATACAATGGCACATGTAATCTGAGGTTTGACGACACAAATCCCTCGCGCGAAGATGTCGAATTTGTAGATTCGATTCAGGAAGATATCCAATGGTTGGGTTTCAAGTGGGACAATGTGTATTATGCTTCCGACTACTTCCAGCAACTGTACGATTTTGCTATTGAACTGATAAGGAAAGGACATGCATACGTCGACGAGCAAAGCTCCGAACTCATTGCTGCGCAAAAAGGTACGCCTACGCAGCCTGGCATCGAAAGTCCCTATCGCAACAGGCCGGTCGAAGAAAATCTGGATCTTTTCCACCGCATGAACTGCGGAGAGTATGCAGAAGGAAGCATGACGCTTCGTGCCAAAATCGACATGGCTTCCGCCAACATGCACTTCCGCGATCCCATTATATACCGGATCATCAGGACGCCCCACCATCGCACCGGCACAAAGTGGAAAATCTATCCGATGTATGATTTTGCTCATGGACAAAGCGATTATTTCGAAGGCGTTACGCACTCATGGTGTACGCTCGAATTTGAGGTACATCGCCCCTTATACGATTATTTTATCGATTTGCTCAAAGGCGACACCGATTACCGCCCGCGGCAAACGGAATTTAACCGCCTGAACCTGACCTACACGGTCATGAGCAAGCGCAAACTCCTCCAACTGGTAAAAGAAAACCTTGTCAACGGCTGGGACGACCCGCGCATGCCGACCATTTGCGGTTTCCGCCGACGCGGCTATACGCCGGCTTCCATCAGGGCTTTCATCGATAAAATAGGTTATACCAAATTTGACGGAACCGTCGAAATGGCACTGCTCGAATATTCCATACGCGAAGACTTGAACGCAACGGCTCGCCGTGTGGCCGCAGTGATTAACCCCGTCAAACTGATCATCACCAACTATCCCGAAGGCAAAACGGAAATGATGGAGTCCGTCAATAATCCCGAAGACCCGTCGGCAGGGGTACACGAAATTGCTTTTTCACGCGAGTTATATATTGAACGGGAAGACTTTATGGAAAATGCTCCCGGCAAATACTATCGACTGACTCCGGGACAGGAAGTCCGTCTGCGCTGTGCGTACATTATTAAATGTACGGGTTGCAGAAAAAACGAAGCCGGTGAGGTGGAAGAAGTATATGCTGAATATGACCCGCAGACGAAAAGCGGAATGCCCGAAAGCAACCGCAAAGTGAAGGGCACCATACACTGGGTTTCGGTTCCGCACGCTCTGCCGGCAGAAGTGCGCCTGTACGACCGCCTGTTTACAATAGAAAATCCTGCGGATGAAAAAGACAGAGATATCAGAGATTTATTGAATCCGGATTCGCTGAAGATACTGACTAACTGTTATGTGGAAGCAGACCTGGCAAGCGCCAGACCTTACGACCACTTTCAGTTTCAGCGCATAGGCTATTTCAACCTGGACCCGGACAGCAAAGACGGCAAACTCGTTTTTAACCGTACCGTATCATTGAAAGACACCTGGAACAAAATTAGTAAAATCTGAGTAAATTAATACAAATGAACGAATTGGATGATATATTGGAACGATATTCGCAAATGGACGACAACGGAACGAAATCATATTTCGATGCCAATGAAATTGCCGATTTGCTGGATTTTTTTGAAGGTGAAAACGACATGGTCAGGTATGAAAAGGCGCTTGATTTCGGGCTGAAACTGCATCCCGAAAATCCCGACTTGAAACTCCGGACATGCAAGCTGCTTATATTCAAAGAACAATACGACGAAGCGCTCGAAATGATCATGCAAACCGGATGCGACGACGAAGGCCTGCTTGAGTTGCTGAAAATAGAATGTCTTTGCGCATCAGACCGCTACGACGAAGTCAAGTGCATTATCGAAATGAAACAGATGCAGCAGAGCGAAAAAGTGGAAGAACTGTATGAATACGTGGCTTCGATACTGAGCGAACTGGGTGATAAACAAAGCGAACTGGAAGAAGTGATCGACGAAGGACTTGCGCTTTTCCCCGACAATATGGTTCTGAATGAAGAATACTGCTATCTTTTGGAAGCACAAGGCTTGCCGGTCGAAGCCATCCGTATATGCAACACACTGATTGACGGCGACCCCTACTTTGCTGATTACTGGTACATGGCAGGCCGGCTGTATGCCGAAATAGACGACTACGACAAAGCCATCGAATCGCTGGACTTTGCCATGACATGTGATGACTCAGACATGGAAATCAAGTTATTCCGTGCATTCTGTCTTTACAGGAACGATCTTTTTACAAAAGCCGTCATGGAGTTTCGCGAGATATTCGCATCCGAAGAGGAGGAGAACGATACGGATGAACTCATACAGACGATTGTCTCGGAATATCCCGTACCGGCCGATTTCAAGGACGTCTGCTTCCTTTTCGAAGTACTGCGCGACGAAGCAAAGAATGAAGGCTTATCATCCTCTTTGATAGAACATCCTGTTTACATGCATGATAAAGATAAAGTGCCGGCCATGTTCACCCAGCATTTCGACAGTCTCGTGGACTGTGCAAAACAGTATTTTTCGAACGACGAGCAAAGAAACAACATACATTTTTTGCAGGCAGACGACATTTATGCAGAAAACCGCAGCATTTCGTCCAAACAGTTAGCGTCCGCCTATTTAACACAAAAATATCATAATAACTAAATGTATCGTACCGTCAAAGATTACGCAATGATAACCCTGAAAGGCATCGCCATGGGGGCAGCAGACGTTGTTCCGGGCGTTTCGGGGGGAACCATTGCATTTATCGCCGGGATTTATCAGGAACTTGTCGATTCTATAAAAAGTATTAGCCCGAAAACGTTGAAACTGTTATTTTCCTTCAAAATAGCGGCATTCTGGAAGGCTGTAAACGGAAATTTCCTGCTGTCTCTTGTTTTGGGAATCGTATTCAGCATTTTTTCGCTGGCAAAGATTACGACCTGGCTGCTGGTGGAGCATCCGGTGCTTGTCTGGGCGTTTTTCTTCGGCCTGGTGCTGGCGTCCACATGGTTTGTCCTGAAAGACGTGGGGAAATGGAACTGGAAAAACGTCGCAGGATTCATCCTCGGTGCAGGCGTGGCCTATTGCATCACCGTGGCCGTGCCTGTACATACGCCCGAAGGGCTGCCATTTATCTTCCTGTACGGAGCGATTGCCATTTGCGCCATGATTTTACCCGGCATATCCGGCAGTTTCATACTGGTGCTCATGGACAAGTATTTCTACATAATGGAAGCTGTGAAAGAATTGAAAATAAGCGTTATTCTTACATTTGCTTCCGGTGCGGTCATAGGGCTGATCAGTTTCTCGCGCGTGCTTTCGTTTCTGCTTAGCAAATACCACGACATCACCATCGCCGTATTGAGCGGTTTCATGCTTGGCTCGCTCAACAAGGTTTGGCCTTGGAAGGAGACCGTCGAGACTTTCATCGACAGCCACGGCGCTACCCGTCCGCTGATTGAATCCAATATTTTGCCCGATAAACAGTTGTGGGAAGCTTCTGCTCTGGCTATTGTCGGATTCATAATTGTATATGTACTGGAAAGACTCTCCCGTAAAAAGAAATAAACGGACAACATTATTCGGCAAAGCATTGATAACAGAAAACATCAATGCTTTGTTTTTTTTATTCAATACGGCATCTTTTTATGGCAAATTTTTCGTTTTGTAAATATTAATCCATATCTTTAGCCCGTTTTTAAATGCAGTTGATTCTATCGAGTATATTGAATTTTACGTTTTATGGAAAATAAGGAATATTTTTATCTGAGCGGAGAAACGAGAGTAGGTCCGTTTTCGCTGGACGCATTTTTAAATGCGCCGATTTCGCGTAACACACTGGTTTGGCACAGCGCTTTGCCGAATTGGACGGAAGCCTGGACATTGCCGGAACTGGCTGAGCTGTTTGCCTCGCAACCGCCTCCACCACCTCCTCCTCCGCCACCTCCCACGCCGTATCAGGGAACAGTCCACGCCGGAAATACGCAACCTCCGTGGCAGTCTACTTCCACCGTATTCGTCAATCCTCCTCCGGTAAGGGAAACAAACGGAGTGGGAACGGCCGGTTTCGTGCTGGCGCTTGTCGGCTTGTTTTTGGGCTGGATTCCGGTTCTTGGCTGGCTGTCGTGGCTTATTGGTCTTATCCTGTCGTTTGTCGGCATTTTCAAGGAGCCGAAAGGACTGGCCATAGCGGGTTTGGTGATTTCATGCCTTGGTCTTATTGTCCTTCTCCTGATAGCTGTCTTTCTGGGAGGCATGGTCAGTTTTTTAAGTACGGATTTTATGAACCTGTAGCTTCGACAGCGGTAAACGGAAAGTTTGTCCTCGGGGCCGAGCGTGGCGACATCATTCTTGCTGTCGCGGTGCACTTTTGCACGAAATTGATGATGGCGCCCGGTGGCAGGATTCCGCTGTGTTCGGACAGACCGTTGCCAAAAGTCTCTCCTGCATCCGGAGAAGGTTCCGGCACATTGCCGAAGGTCTCCCCTGCGTCCGGCGAAGGTTTTGGCACATTGCCGAAGGTCTCCTCTGCGTCCGGCGAAGGTTTTGGCATGTTACCAAAGGTCTCCCCGGTATCCGGCGAAAGCGAAGAGTACATTTGACCGTTATTGTTTTGTGTATTTGGGTATTTACATGCAGTCGCCCGTTTAAGGGAAACAGGACTATAGAAAAAAAACGGGAACGGGGTAAATATTTTTCGAAAATAATTTGTTTATAAAAAAACAACATCATATCTTTGCCGCAATTACTAATAAAATTAGACAAATATTATGGAAGAAAAAGATTATTTCTATCTCAAAGGAGAGACCAAAGCAGGTCCTTTCTCGTTGGACGCACTGAAAAGAGAACCGATCACGGCGTCTACATTAGTGTGGAACAGTACGCTGCCCGACTGGGTAGCAGCAAACACTCTGCCCGAACTGCAAGGGTTGTTTGTCGCACAGACAGCGCCACCTCCGCCCGTGCAGGCGGCGCCCGTATACAATCAGGGAAACGCTTTCGGCGGTGCGAATGTCCCGCCGCCGATGCCTGATAATTACTTAGTGTGGGCTATTCTGTCAACAGTTCTGTGCTGTTGGCCGATAGGTATTTTTGCGATTGTCAATTCCTCGAAAGTAGGCTCCGCCTATCACTCCGGCGATTATGAAGGCGCACAGAAAGCCTCGGATAACGCGAAGAAACTGGCTATATGGACGGCTGTCTCCGGTGTAATCGTGTGGGTAGTTTTTATTATTATTTATGCCATAATTATTGCTGCCGGCATTTCGTCCGGAGCTTTAGACTATTGATATATATAAATATTAACAGGACAATTATTATTGATAATACATTTTCCATGCGCCGGCAGCGATGCATGGAAAATGTTTATTCTACGTATAATGGATGAGAAGACATATTATTATCTGAACGGAAGCATCAAAATGGGGCCGTTTTCGCTTGACACGCTTAAACATGCACCGATCAGGCCCGACACGCTTGTCTGGAACAAATCGCTGCCGGACTGGGTCGAAGCGCGCATGTTGCCTGAATTGAACGTATTATTTACTGCGCCCCAGCAGACAGTGCCCCTTCCCCCACCCTATCAGTCTGCACCTCAACAGCCAAATTATCAGGGACAAACAGCACAGCAAAATCCCTATTCACGATTCGGCGCCGGAATGGCTCGCCCTCCGTTGCCGGACAATTATTTAGTGTGGGCTATCCTGACGACTATTTGTTGCTGCATGCCGCTGGGTGTCGTAGCGATTGTCCATTCGACGAAGGTCAATTCCGCCTATTATGCAGGTGATTACGAAGGCGCCGTACGGGCTTCGGAAGATGCGAAAAAATGGGCTATATGGTCGGCTATAGTGTGTGGTATATGCCTGATGCTGTACTTTCTTTTCATCTTTTTCATGGCATCGATAGGCGCTCTATCATAATAGGCATAGATGGCGAAAATCACATTCCGGACGAAACTTGCTTATTTTATAGCCGGCGTGCTCGTGCTGATTGCCGGAAGCTTCATCTATTTCAGCTACAATCCCGCGACGAATGTCTGGTTTCCCAAATGCCCTTTCCTGCTGGTTACGGGACTGAAATGTCCCGGATGTGGCTCGCAAAGGGCTATTCATGACCTGCTGCATTTCGACTTCCACGGGGCTTTCATCAATAATGCACTATTAATAAGTTCTATTCCTTACATTCTCCTGTTGTTTGCCGATTACATCGTCCGCTACGTCCGGCCTCAATCTTCTTTCCATTTACTGATACAGCATCCTGTCGCCATCTGGATTTACTTTGCTTTCGTGCTCGTTTTTTGGGTTACGAGAAATATTTTTGGCTTCTGAACGTCTCGCAGAATTGAACAGCCTTACCCTGACTGCAACTTATCATACACTCCCCAAACGGTTATACAGCAAATATGCCGGTTTGTACCGTCGCGCAAAAGCATGGAAATATTTCGTGAGCGAATCCTGAATGCCGAAATTTTAAGCAAATCTTAAGTTTATCCTTGCCGACAATCGTTATCTTTGCACACGTAAAATGCGGAGAATATCCGCTGTATTCACATGGTTCTAAAACTTGATTATTTAAAAATGAGCACAATATTAACAGGAGAAAGAAGAATTATGGGCATAAGCGGAGCGCTGCTCGTAATATTTCTGACCATGCATCTGGCGGTCAATCTGACATCTCTGATTTCTCGCGAAACGTATGAATCCGCCTGGCGGTTTATCAATGAAAATGCCATGGCACGAATTGTCATTCCCCTGCTGGCCTTCGGCTTCACGGTGCATGTCGTATACGGCGTCGTTCTCACTGTTCGCGACAGGAAAACTCAGAATATGAACCGTAGCAATAAAAAGAATATCGACAGCCGATGGGTAAACATATTGCTGCCGGGTATTATTGTTGCGGGGCTTCTGGCGTTTCACTTGAGCCATTTTTGGACGAAAGTCCAGTTGCGCGGAGAAAATCCTTACGATATAGTAAAGACTTTGTTTTACAATGATTTTTATGTCGCCGGTTACGTGATTTGGTTTATCGCTCTGTATTTTCATTTGTCGCGCGGATTCCTGAAGATGTTTCAATCCGCAAATGCAACGAATCGCAAACTGATCAGTCGCCTGCAAATCGCATCAAAAATATTTTCGGCCTCCATTGCCGCCGGATTTATTTTCATATCCGTATATTTTTATTTGGGATTCGGATGTTCATGATTCAAAATTCAAGATTCAAAATTTAAAATACACAATTCAAAAATGTTTAAAAATCAAGATTTAAGGTCTTCCGGCCGGAAGTTTCCGTATGGAGGTATGCATAATCTTCCTGTACGGGGAACAAGAAAAAAAATGCTGTTTTTTGCCTTTTCGCTGACGGTCTGCAACTGTTTGTGGGCGCAAAACGATTCGGCGCATCATACGGTCATCGAACTTCCTTCGATACAGATCGTAGCTTCGTCAAAAGAATTGTCGGTGATTGAAAATCTGCCTGTTTCGAGCAGCGTACTGACGGGCTACAAACTCGCCTCCGAAAATATCACTTCGACAAGCGAACTGACTGCCCGGATTCCCAATATGTACATGCCCGGCTATGGTTCCAAACTGACTTCGCCGGTCTATATTCGAGGCATAGGCTCAAGAATCAACTCGCCTTCCGTCGGATTATACGCAGACGATATTCCTTACTTTGAAAAAAGCATGTACAATATCGATCTCGACGGCATAAAACGGGTAGAGATTTTACGCGGACCGCAAGGTACGCTGTATGGCAGGAATACAATGGGAGGAGTAATCAATATTCATTCCTATTCACCTTTCGACGGTCAGGGGACACAAATAAAACTGTCGGGCGGCACGTATGAGCATTATTCGGCAAAGGCGACTCATCGCAGGCTGATAAACAACAGTCTGGGACTGTCCGTATCGGCAGGCTACAATCATGAAGGAGGTTATTTCAAGAATGTAACTCGAAATGAAAATGCAGGAAAACTCGATGATATAAATGCAAAAATAAGACTGGAATATCGCCCGAATGACAGTTGGAAGGCAGCATATTCCGGCACGTTCGGCGATTCCAGGCAAAACGGTTATCCCTATGCCCCGATTGAACCGGCTACCAACCGGACAAAAGACATCGTGTATAACCAGTCGAGCGGTTACAATCAACGTGTCACAACGCACGGGATAAATGTCAGGCGTGAAAGCGAGAAAACGCTTTTTGCTTCGGTAACGGCGTTTCAGTGGCTCGACGACGAACAGAAATTAGACCAGGATTTCATGGCCGATTCAATCTATTTTGCGATGCAGAGCCAGAAACAAATCATGCTGTCGCAGGAACTTACGCTGCGTTCGAACCGGGAAGATGCGAAATATCAGTGGCTGATCGGCGCTTTTGGATTTTTGCAGAATGTAGAAAGTAAAATAGATGTCGACAATTATGCGCAGCAGGCAGCCGAATACAGGTTGACGGACGTTCGCACTTCGGGGGCAGCTCTGTTTCACCAATCCAGAATCAACAACGTGTTGACAAAAAAACTGTCGCTGGAAGCCGGGGTGAGAATAGATGCGGAAAAATCGAACATGGACTACGACTATTCGCTGGAAATAAAAAACAACATATCGAAAAGTCCTCGAATATCCAGCCAGCTGGATTTTGTGAAAGTTATGCCGCGAGTAAGCGCAATGTATGAATATTCGGAAAATCTGTGGTATGCATCCGTATCCTGCGGCTATAAGACCGGCGGATTCAATACCGCTTTCGAACTCGACGCCGACAGAAGTTTCGACCCCGAAAACAGTATCAATTATGAAACGGGATATCGTTCGAAACGAATAGCCGACCTGGTATCCGTCGACTTTTCCCTGTTTTACATAGACTGGCGGAATCAGCAGATATACGCCACCAACCCCAGTGGCCGCGGCTCGGTGTTGCGAAATGCCGGGAAATCGCATAGCAAAGGGCTTGAGGTGTCGGTTCGTGTTTTTCCTGCAAAAAACCTTTCGTTCGATGTGGAATATGGATATACATACGCCGTTTTTGACAGAAACCGAAAGAATGACAATGAAGATTTTTCGGGGAAATATATTCCTCACGTCCCGCGCAATACGTTATCGTTGACGGGCTTTTACAACATACGCCTGCACCGGTTCGTGAACGGGATTACACTGATGGCGCAATATAACGGCGTCGGCGAACTGTACTGGGACGAAACGAACCTGTCACGGCAGGATTTTTATGGCGTGCTCAATATGCAGGCGGAATTTCGGACGGCGTCAAGATTCAAATTTGCCGTATGGGGCAGGAATCTTTGCAATGCGAATTATAATTTGTTTGATTTCGCGGTTGGCGCAAACCGTTTCGGGCAGCGGGGTATGCCCCTGACTTCGGGCGCGAGCCTTGGCATATTCTTTTAGTGATGGAATGTTTATTCAGACAGCATAGCGTATGTTTTGTTCCTGTCACACGCGACATGGCTCGGAGTATTTATAAAAAACAATTGAATGACAAATAAGTACGATGCCATAATAATTGGTGCCGGACTGACGGGACTTACAACGGCGTTGTTGCTGAAACAAAAAGGCCTGTCCGTCCTTGTAGTCGAAAAGTCCGGCCGTACCGGCGGCTCCATCCGGACTTTCGGCAGAGACGGATATGTTTATGAATCAGGCCCCAGTACGGCGAGCTTATCAAATATCGAGACCGTTATGCTGTTCGACATGCTCAAGGGAAAATGCGAACTTGAAATCGCCCGAAAAGATGCGAAAAAACGGTTTATATTAAAAAACGGAACGCTGCACAAGTTGCCGGCGGGATTGATGGACGGGATTCGTACTCCCCTGTTTAGTTGGAAAGATAAGTTTCGGATTCTTGCGGAACCATTTCGAAAGGCCGGCTCGAATCCCAACGAAAATGTGGCTTCATTAGCCAGACGACGGCTTGGAAAATCTTTTCTGGATTATGCCGTCCAGCCATTCATCGGAGGAGTGTATGCCGGAGATCCGGAAACGCTTATTACCCGTTTTGCTCTCCCGAAACTGTATGAACTGGAGCAGAAACATGGCAGTTTTATCCGGGGAGCCGTTAAACGTATGGTTTCGAGAAACGAATCCGAAAAAAGAGTAACAAAAGACGTGTTTTCGGTCAAGGGCGGTTTCGGAAAACTTATCGAAGCCCTGACCGGATATGTCGGACACGAGAACATTCTGCTGAATCAGGATTGCAAAGTGCGTTCCCGCGACGCTTCCTGCTGGACGGTTGCACTTTCGTCCGGCGACGTGCGCGCTACCCATGTGATATGTACGGCAGGCGGTCATGCCGTCGGCGAATTATTCGATTTCATACCGTCTTCTCTACGATCGTCTGTCGAAGGATTAAGATATGCAAGAATAATACAGGCGGCCGTCGGAATCAGATCTGTCAAAGGCGTGGACATGAATGCATTCGGAGCATTAATCCCGTCAACGGAAAAACGGCGTTTGCTTGGCGTTTTATATCCTTCGTCCTGCTTTGAAGGTCGGGCGCCGGACGGGAAAGTGTTGCTGTCCGTATTTCTGGGAGGAATAAACTGCCCGGAGACATTTGAAAAATCCGATTCGGAGATAAGACGTTTGATACTGGAAGAGATTGGCGGGATGTATCGCCTTTCCGAAGCCGATATTGATTTTATGGAAATATTCAGACATTTTTATGCAATCCCTCAGTATGAAATCGTTTGCGAGAAATTATTGACGGATATTGCGGAATTTGAGCGCGCCAATCCCGGAATTATTCTTGCCGGCAACATTCGCGACGGAATAGGAATACCCCACAGGATAAAGCAGGCCTTTGATATTGGCAACAGATTTTCTCCTGTCGTCCGGTTTTTTTAACCTTCTTTATATACATCCGGAAAATTGCCGTGTCTTAAAATTCAAGTATATTTGTATCGAAAATTATACGGCAAATGAGTAATCGCATGAATATCCTCGTTATAGAAGATGAACCCGGCATTTATGAATTTCTGAAGGAAGGCCTGGAAGAGGAGGGGTACGGTGTCACAATCGCTCCTGACGGAAGGCAGGGCATCGAAAAGTTTCGCCGGTCGAAACCCGATTTGATACTGCTGGATTGGATGTTACCGGAAATGAGCGGGATAGATGTCTGTAAAGAAATTCGCAGGATAGATAAAGAAACACCCGTACTGTTTTTGACGGCCAAAGACAGGGTAAAAGAAACCGTAGAAGGTCTGCGCGCCGGTGCGAACGACTATGTCAAAAAGCCTTTTTCGTTCGAAGAGCTGGTCGAAAGAATTAAAATCCATTTCAGAAACAGGCATGAAGACGAGATTCTTACCCTCGGCGATATATCATTCAATAAATCTGCTTACCAGGTATTTAACGGCAATGCGGAGATTTCGCTGACGCAACGGGAATTCTGTCTGCTGGAGTTTCTGATACGCAACAAGGGACGGATATGCACGAGAGACGAAATCATAAACAAGGTCTGGAACATCGACTTCGAATACGACACGGGTGTTATTGACGTGTTCATGAACTCCCTGCGCAAAAAACTGGGAATAGACAAGGAGAACGGTGTAATAAAGACCGTGCGTGGCGTGGGTTATATCGCAAACGGCTAAAAGTATGAAAAAATTATCCCTGCAAAGCAGAATTGCATTTAACTGCATCACAAGCACGGCCATACTTACCGGCATCCTGTGCGCTGTGATTCTGCTCGTTATCAGCATACATGCCAACCGGCGCATCAATGACATCTCGGTTGCCCACCGGGACTACTTCATGCAGAGGCTGTCTGTGAATAACGGACAACTGACTTACGGCAACATCCATCCCGACGAAGCGGTAAATGCCGGAATAATAGACAGGCAGGCCGTATATGTCGAAATATTTGATAATTCGGGCAACAGGATATATTCTTCCCCGAATTTGCAGAATGGCAGTCTGCCGCCGGAAAAATCATCCTTCGAACTGAACGGCGAAAAAATCCGGCTCAAAAAATTGCCGGTGCAAATCGGGAACAAAACCGAAGGCTGTTTGCTGATTGCCGTTGCCGCCGGAGATATGGATCTGTTGATGACAATTCTGTTTCGTGTTTGCATGGTTGGATTTTTCTTCAATCTGGCTCTGCAGTTTATAACTTCACGCATCATCGCGAAAAACAGCATAAAACCCATCCGGGAAATAATCGACATATCCAACACTATTACTCATAACAGCCTGGATTCGAGGATTCCGCTTCCGAATAACCAGGATGAACTGTACGAACTTTCCGATACGGTAAACAAACTGCTTGACCGAATCGAATGTGCCATTGAACGGGAAAAATCTTTTACATCCTATGCTTCGCACGAATTTCGCACGCCGCTTTCCGTGCTCAAAGGAACGATGGAAGTCCTCATAAGGCGTCCCCGCAGCGAGGATGAATACAGGAAAAGAATCACGGCCTGCATAAAAGAAGTGGACAAACTGAACGGCATGATTGAACAAATGCTGATACTTACAAGATATGAAGACAGCAGACGCTCGCTAAGTTTTGCCTGTCACACGATAGAAAGCCTGATACATACTGCCGCAAGTCCGTTTTGCGATGCCATAATCGGCAAAAAACTGGAAATGAAAACTTCTGTTCAGCCTCGAAATATTTCCTTATATACGGATGAATATGCGCTGTCCGTGATTTTGAACAATTTGATTTCAAATGCTGTAAAATACAGCCACGACGGAGGGGTAATCGATATTAAGGCGTATCGTGAAAACGACTGTTTGATTGTGGAAATACAAAATTCGGGACATGGAATCCCGCAGGAAGAACTGGATTGCATCTTTGAAAAATTTTATCGCTCCCGCACACCCGAACAGCCTGAGATAAAGGGTTTCGGCCTGGGACTGCCCATTGTAAAACGATTCTGTTCGCTGTTAAATATCGATATTTCCATTACCAGCGAACCGGGAAAAAACACGATGGCAAGACTCACGATTCCGCTTTATACCGCACGCGGGATAAGCATAAATCCAGAAGGATTACATTTGTCGGCAAAATAATACGACGATGGAGGAAGCAAAAATAAAAGAGAGGATATCGACGACGCTTTCATTTCTTAACGAAAAGCAAAGCCGGTTGTATCTTGCGGCAGAAGCAAAGAGTTACAAAAAACAGCCTAAGTATATGAGACAAATTAAAATTTTATGTGTGTATATTTTGTTCCTGTTTGTATCCCTTGATACATCCGGAGCGGGTCGCTTGATTTCCGGCGACGGCAATATCCCGTTACCTTCTCCTGCCCAAGTACACTGGTTGCAGAAGGAGCGGATGATGTTCGTCTGCCTCGACCCGTGTACCTGGCAGGGACGCGAGTATGACAATCATTCGTATCCCATCGAAAAGATGTACCTTTCGGCGCTCAATACCGACCAGTGGTGCGAAACGGCCTGTTTGTGGGGCGCCAAAACCATCCTGTTTGTGGCGAAACATACGGGCGGATTCTGCTGGTGGCAA
>JAISXP010000010.1 GCA_031270465.1 Tannerella sp.
TCACGTTCTTCGGGCGTGTAACCCGTAGCAAACCCGACGTCGGCATGCCAGTCCCATGGAAAACGTCCACGCCATACCAGCCCGACCGCTTCGACATGCGGTTGAGTAATTTCCCACCACGCGCCGACTTCGAAACCGGCAGCAAGCTCGTTCTTCAACAGTTCCTGATATTTGGGATTCAACAGCGCATCGTACTGCAACAGGAAAGTACCAGGTAAACCATAGTGTTTCAACTGCTTTATCTGTTCGACCACCGTCTCGTAGAGTTCATCCTGCATCAGGTTGGGGTCGTCGGTACGCGGTTCCAACTGCCGGATGAAGTTGATAATATTGACAATACGCGGCGCATCGGATACGGCCTGCTCCGCTTTTGGCGCTGCTGTACATCCCAATCCGGCAAGCAGGACAACGCCGACTATCAGTCCGCTCATAAAGAGACTTTTACATGTCGATTCCTTTCGGAATAACTGTGTTTTTGATAATAACTTTTTCATATTTTTGTGTTTTTGTATTGTTACTTCCTTTTCGCCTGACTGTTCAGGTCGACAAAACATGGAGTCGCAAAGATAATGAATTTAAGGATGGACGGAGTAATTCCGTCCATCCTTTTTTTTAATAAAAAAATCGTCAATCAGTTATAATGCGGATTTTGCGTCAGCGAATTTCCACTCTTGGTAATCTCGTCGCGCGGAATCGGCAGCCAGTAATGTTGCGGATAGAAATGACGCTCCAGTACGGTAATCGGATTGTGCGTAAAAGAGCCGTCGTCATTTTTAATGATTTGTATTCCCATTGCCGGTTTGTTTTCGTACGTATCGGCAATCAGCCAGCGGCGCAGATCGTAGTAACGATGGTTTTCGATTGCGAGTTCGATTCGCCGTTCGTTACGCAGTTTATCGAGCAGTTCGGCGCCCGAGGCCGTCACATGCGGCATCTCCACGCCGGGTCTGTCGCGCACCAGGTTGATGTACTTGCGACACTCCTCTTCATTGCCCAGACTGTACTGTGCCTCGGCATAATTGAGATAAAACTCCGCCAGACGGAAAAATACCCACGGTTGCGTAACCCTGTCCGATTCGTTCAATACCTGGTTCTCGTCGTGATATTTGTGCAGATAATAACCGGTCATCGAACAGTTCCAGCTACCGACCGGACCTTCGTTCGTATCCAGGCCGCCGGGGATAAATGTTTCCACCGGTCGCCCTCTGAAGATGGCGCCGTTGTACAGTATCGTCGCGTCGAGGCGCGGGTCGCGGCCGGCATACGGACTGGCCGGATCGTATCCCGAACCCGGCTCGGACGGTCTCTTGCCGGTGGCTTTCAGTTCGTAGTCATCCACTAAGTTTTGCAGCGGACAGTTGCCACCCCATCCGCCGTAGCCGTTCGGCGAGTTGAACACGTTCATCATCGTGCCGTTTCCCTTCGTAAACTGGCGCTGGAAAATCACTTCATCGTTGTTTACGAGGAAGATTTTCCGGTAATCATTATACAAATGATGGTCGGGCAGTTGGATGACTTCCAGTGCGGCCGCGCTTGCTTTTTCCCATTTGCCGCGGTCGTCACTCGGATTGTTCAGCGGACTGGCTGCATACAGCAACACTCTTGATTTCAATGCTTTGCAGGCATTGGCGGAGGCTTTCCCGTAGTTCGAGCCGGATTGCCTGGCAGGCAGATACGGGATGGCTTCGTCCAATTCCCTGACGATGAAATCCACACATTCGTCGTACGTGTTTCGCTGAATTTTATAGTCCGTGTCCGTCAACGCATACGTTTTGGTAATCAGCGGCACGCCGCCGAAGCGCCAAATCAGGTTGGCATACACATATGCACGGATGAATTTCATTTCGCCCGTCAGTTTCTTTTTCGTCTCGTCGCTTACCTTGGCAGCATCGATTTTCTCGAAAAACGTATTGATATTGCGAAGCTGCTCGTAGGCTTTCGACCAATAGTTGAAATTGGCAAACCGGCCTGCATCAAACGAGGTGATGTTGTCCGGATTCATTTCACCCCGTGAAACAAGTACCGAACTGGAACTGCCGTGACGCGAATAGGTCTCGTCCGTAGTCGAAGACATCATCGCTTCGTCAAACCCGTGGGGAATGGCGTTGTAACAGGCTGTCACATAAGCCGTCAAGAGAATATCGTCGTTGAACACATTTTCTTCCGTAATGGCGTCCAACGGTTTTTTATCCAGAAAATCGCCGTCGCATGCAATGCAGCAGATCAGCGCCGTAACAATTAATATATACTTCTTCATGATCATTCGTTATTAAAAAGTTAAATTTATGCCGGCGTTGAATATCCGGAGTTGAGGATAATAGGACCCGTCGGCCGACGACGTTTCGGGGTCAAGAATTTTGATCTGGCTGACCGTAAACAGGTTGTAGCCGCTCAGATACAGTCGCAGGTTCTTGATGTAGAGTTTCCGGTATAGTTGACCGGGCAGTGTGTATCCGATTTCCACGTTCTTCAGCCGCAGGAAGGAAGCATTCTGTATCCAGAACGTTGAGGGATAGATGTCGTTGCTGTTGTTGTTTCCTCCGGCGCGCGGCATGGATCCGTTCGGGTTGGTCGGCGACCAGCGGTCTTTTACGC
Organism: Tannerella sp.; assembly: GCA_031270465.1. Lineage (GTDB taxonomy): Bacteria > Bacteroidota > Bacteroidia > Bacteroidales > Tannerellaceae > Tannerella. The sequence goes on from JAISXP010000010.1 coordinate 2,596, forward strand.
GCTCCATGAAACTGTTACTGCTCTGGTCGACTCTGAAATTGATGGATTGCTCTGCACGTCCCTGTCCCTGAAGCAGTATGCCGAGATCGAAGTTTTTCCATCTTGCGGAGAGATTCAGTCCGAATACAATTTCCGGGAAGTTGGTCATGTTGCGCCTTTCGCGGTCGAGGTTCGTGATTGCGCCATCGCCGTCCAGGTCTTCATATTTCAGGTCGCCCGGAATGGCTCCGGCCAGGTGCGGAGAAGCGTCTATTTCCTGCTGGTTCCTGTAAATCCCCGTAGCCTTGTAGTACAGTCCGGCGCTCAGCGGTTTTCCTTCGGCCTTCATGTAGTCGTGTCCGTCGGGCCATGGTGTTTCGTCGATGAAAACTACCGTATTGCGCGAATAGAGGAAGTTTCCGGCAATGTCGTACTGCACTTCTCCGGCTTTGTTGCGATGAGTTAATTGCAACTCGAAGCCCTTGTTGTTTACCTTTCCGATATTCTCGTCCGGCAGGTCAATCAGTCCGGTATAGTTGGGAATGGACGCATTGCGTTTGGCAAGGATGTTGGAACGGGTTGTCCTGAAGACTTCCGCTTCGAAGCCAAGCAGTCCGTTCAGGATGGAGCCGTCCAGCCCGGCGTTGTACGTATCGGCTACCTCCCATGTCACGTTCTGGTTCGGAAAACCGACCTGATATACGCCCTGGGCATCCGTGCCGTTGAACACGTAGTTTCGTCCGTAGGTATACTTGAGCATGTATTGAAACGCCGTAATGTTGTCGTTACCCTGTTTACCCCACGATGCGCGCAGTTTCAGATTGTCTAACCAGTGCACTCTGTTTTTGAGAAACGATTCTTCGGACAGCCTCCAGCCGAGAGATACGCCGGGGAAGAAACCCCACCGTCTGTCCTTCTGGAAGATATACGATCCGTCGTATCTGAACGTGGCCTGAAACATGTATTTCCCCGCATAGTCGTACACTGCGCGGCCGAAATAGCTCTGACGGGAAGTCTCGGACGCTGTACCGCTGTTGTCGTAGTTCGTCTTGTCGGTACTTCCGGCAAACAGTTGATCGATGGAGTTGGAAAGGAAATTCCGCCGCGAAGCCCAGAAGTTATCCCTTCTGTAGCTGTTCTGTTCGTATCCGGCCATGGCATCCACATTGTGTATGCCTGAAAAACTGTGCTTGTACGTGATTTTGGCGTTGGCCGTCAAGGACGTTTCCGGCGTATATTCATGCCTGAGTTCCGCGGTCTGTACGAGAGATGATGCGCGTTCGGTGTAGGTATCCGTAGCCTCGTCCCAGGAATAGTATGTCCACGGAATTTTCCAGTTTTTCTGGTTGTTGCCCATCCGGTCGTATGCGGCATATCCGTCAATGGCCAGCCCGTCCAGCAGCCACGCCAGGTCCCAGACAGCGGAAAACATGCCGTTGAACACGCTGTACTTGCGTTTCTGATAGCCGGTTGCTTCGGTCGAGGTGATGACCGGGTTCCCCGAATCCATGCCGCCGGTGGGCAATCCGTTCGGCCAGCGGGCGAGCGTGTTGGGATATCCCCGGTACATGCGCCAGAAGTCATCCCCGAAACCCGAATAGTTCCGGTCTTCCAGCCGGCCGGAAAGGTCGATTCCGACTTTCAGGTATTTGGCGATGGTGGCGTCTATGTTGGAACGGATATCGTACTGTTTGTAGTGCGTAGCGCCGTTCTTGAACAGTCCGTCCTGATCGGAAAATCCGCCGCTGACAAAGTAACGGATATTTTCTGCACCGCCGTTGACGGAAATATTGTAGCGCTGTTGTGGCGCTGTCTTTCTCAGGGATTCTTCCGCCCAGTTGGTGTTCGGATAACGAATCGGATCCGAGCCGTTCCGGAATTTTTCGATATCAGCTGCGGAATAAGTAGGCTGACGACCGTCATATACGTCTATTTCGCTGTAAAATGCAGCGTAAGTAGCGGCATCGGCCATTTCGGGCAGGCGGGTAGGCGACTGCAAACCCCAGTTAGCATTGAAGTCGATTGTCGGTGCACCTGTTTTTCCACGTTTGGTAGTAACCAGGATAACGCCATTGGCCGACCGCGAGCCGTAGATAGCTGCCGTGGCGTCCTTCAGCACGGTGATGCTTTCGATGTCGTTGGGATTAAGCCGTTCCAGCGAGCCGCGCCCCGCAATCCCATCGATCAGAATCAACGGGTCGTTATTTCCCGTTGTACTCTTTCCCCGGATATTGATGGACACACCGTCCGAGCCGGGCTGACCGCCGCGGTTGTTGATTACCACGCCGGGCAGGCGGCCTTCGAGCGACTGACCCAGGTTGGCCGCAGGACTTTTAATGATGTCCTCGCCTTTGGTAGTCGCTACGGATCCGGTCAGAATGCCTTTCTTCTGGGTACCGTATCCTACGACTACCACCTCTTCCAGCGCCCGGGTATCTTCCACAAGTTCAATCCTTACGGACGATCGGTTGACTGTTGCAGCCTCCTGCGTGACATATCCGATATAGGAAATGACCAGCGTCGCCCCCGGGGCTATGTTCAGCGAGAAATTGCCGTTCGTGTCGGTGATGGTTCCGTTGGCGGCGGCGCCTTTTTCCACCACGTTCGCTCCGATTATCGGTTCGCCCGTCAGGTCGACGACCGTACCCGTGATGAGGATTCTGTTCTGCTGCGGTTCGGGCGTTGCCTGCGAATAGCCGCTGCGCGCACTCATCATGACCGTGCCCGTAATTACGAACAGGACAAACAACGTCATGATTCTCATTTGTTTTTTAAGTCCGGCATTTTTCATGCCTTTAAATAGTTTATTTGTCATAATTTCTATAATTATTTTTAAGTTATTGTTAAATGGCGCCATTTCTGTTTTAAGTCGACGCGACCGGAAGACGGCGCCGGTGTTTTCCAGCCGTTCGTTTCATTCTGTTTTCTCCATAGGCATTCTGTTTTAAAGGATTATTGACTGTTGTTGTGGGTGCAGTTCAAATTGTTGCATCCGTTTGGACGAGGTAGGCCTGTGTGGGGTAGAACCTCGACCGAACGGGCGATTGCCGTTGTTGTTCGAGACTTTGAAATTCGTCGCGCGGTGATTCCCGCCTCTCCGAAAAGACAGGCTTGATGTTGGGTAGCCAGACTTGGATCTGCACCGGCTATCTTTGTCTGAATATGTTTCTGTGGATAAAAAAGCCTTTTTCCGTTGCTTATTCCGAAAAAAACGCCGACAGGGCTTATGTGATTTAAATGACTTGTTTTTATTATCTTTCGCGCATATGCGTACACTAAAATATACGCTATACAGGCGAGGCAATCTCTCTCTCTCTCTCTCTCTCTCTCTCTCTCTCTCTCTCTCTCTCTCTCTCTCTCTCTAACAAAATATCGCTCCTAACCAACTCGGACGAGTTAATTAAGCCTAAATGAACGATATATTTTGTTTTTTCCATTTTCAGATTGCTGCTTTTAATTAATGTTGCAAATTTACAGTTTATTTTTGCGATGCATTAAATAAATATGGATTTTTTTTGATGTAATTTCGCATGTTATAAAACAGTGTTTAATAACATGCGAAAGATTTTCCCCGTTCAGACACGGGACTCGGCGGCGAGCGGCGAAAATCTCCGGTTAAAATTCGGACGTAAAATGAAATCCTATATCGGGAAAATCCTGCATCGCCATCGTCAGCACGTAGGACGAATCGGCCATATACACGTCGCGATCTTCGCTGTCGAGCGCCATGTATTGCAATTTGCGTCGCTTGAAGTTTTCCAGCGCCACATCGTTTTTGCTTTCAATCCAGCAGGCCTTGTACAGAGGCAGAGGTTCCCACTTGCACTGTGCGCCGTATTCGTGAAGCAGACGGTATTGAATCACTTCAAATTGCAACTGTCCCACCGTCCCAATGATTTTCCGTCCGTTCATTTGACTGATGAACAGTTGGGCAACACCTTCGTCCATCAACTGTTCGATGCCTTTGTTCAACTGCTTGGTTTTCATCGGGTCGGCATTTTCGATATATTTAAACATCTCGGGCGAGAAGCTCGGCACTCCCTTGAAATGAAGGTTTTCGCCTGCCGTCAGACTGTCGCCTATCTTAAAATTACCTGTATCGGGCAATCCGACAATATCGCCGGCGAAAGCCTCGTCTACTATTTCTTTCTTCTGTGCCATAAAAGCCGTCGGGCTGCTGAAACGCAGCATTTTGTCTAAACGTACATGCCGGTAATTGACATTCCGTTCGAAACGGCCGGAGCAAACCTTCACGAATGCGATGCAACTGCGGTGATTCGGATCCATGTTGGCGTGAATCTTGAAAATGAAACCCGAAAAATCATTTTCCAAAGGGTCGACCATGCGTTCGAGCGACTGTACCGGACGCGGCGACGGTGCGATCCGCACAAAGCAGTCGAGCAACTCCCGGACACCAAAATTGTTCAGCGCCGATCCGAAAAAAACGGGCGCCACGTTGCCTTTGAGATATTCCTCCACCTCGAATGCCGGATAAACGCCGTCAATCAGTTCGACATGTGTGCGCAGTTTTTCCGCCAGGGACGGTTCGATATGCTTCTCCAGTTCGGGACTGTGGATGTCCGTGATTTCAACACTTTCGGTAATAGTCTGTTTGCTTGGCATGTAAAGATCCAGCTTTCGTGCATACATATTGTACACACCCTTGAAGCGCTGTCCCATTTCGACAGGCCAGCTCAGCGGACGGACTTTGATTCTCAATTCGCTTTCTATCTCGTCGAGCAGGTCGAAAGGGTCTTTCCCCTCGCGGTCCATCTTGTTCATGAAAACGATGACGGGCGTCTTTCGCATCCGGCAGACTTCCATCAGTTTGCGCGTCTGCATCTCCACTCCTTTGGCGGCATCCACGACAATGATTACGCTGTCTACCGCTGTCAGCGTCCGAAACGTATCTTCTGCAAAATCCTGATGTCCCGGCGTGTCGAGGATATTGATTTTATATCCCTCATAATCAAATGCCATCACCGACGTAGCAACCGATATGCCACGCTGTTTTTCGATTTCCATCCAGTCGGATGTGGCCGTTTTGCGAATCTTGTTCGATTTCACGGCGCCTGCAATATGGATGGCGCCCCCGAACAGCAGCAGTTTTTCCGTGAGCGTCGTCTTTCCCGCATCCGGGTGACTGATGATGGCAAATGTTCTTCGCCGCTGTATTTCTTCCGAATGACTCATGATTCAAAATTTAGTGATTGAAGACGTTGTATGGCTTTCGCAAGACTTGTTTCCCAGTCGGGGATTTTTACGCCGTAAGTTTGCCTGATCTTATCCTTGCAGAGCACGCTGTATGCCGGACGAACGGCGCGCGTGGGATATTCGTCCGTTTTGATGGGCAGCACGCGACAGTCCAAACCTGCATATTCCATGATTTTCACCGCAAAATCGTACCAGTTGCAAACGCCTTCGTTCGAATAGTGATAAATTCCCGGCACAAAGACCGGACTGTCAACGATTGCCAGCATCGCCCCGGCCAGATCGCCTGCATAAGTCGGCGTTCCAATCTGGTCGGACACCACACTGACCGTCTTACGTGTACTGCCCAGCCGCAACATTGTCTTGACAAAGTTGTTCCCGAACTCCGAATACAGCCATGCCGCGCGAACAGTCACGGCGTCGGGGCAAACTTCCTGCAAAATCTTCTCTCCCGCCAATTTGCTCATTCCGTATACCGATTGCGGATTCGTAGCGTCATCCTCGCGGCAGGGACGTGCGACTGTGCCGTCGAACACGTAATCGGTAGATACGTGTATTACTTTTATTCCCTGTGAGCGAGCAATTTTTCCGATATTTTGCACCGCGTCGCGATTAATGCTCATGCATAATTCTACCTCATCTTCCGCTTTGTCCACGGCTGTATATGCTGCACAGTTCAGAATATATTCCGCATGAGAGGACTGCACAAAACCGGAAAGTCGGGACTCGTCGCGCAAGTCCAACGTATCTACATCCGTGAAATGAAAAACGCAGTCGCGGCGTTCGGACGCCAACATGCGGATGCTATTACCCAACTGACCGTTGGCTCCTGTTACTAAAATAGTTTTATTCATTATCCCTGAAAAACGGCGCAAAGTTAATAAAAAATTGTTTGTGAAGTGTACTTTAGTGCATTTTACAGCCAATCGGGGCAAATATACCATGAATTATACTGCGCACGGCATGGATTTGTGCATTGCATTTAAAAATTCAAGGGCTTTTGACAGGAACGCCCTGTGTGTCAATAAACACGTTTATCCCGCATACAGTATATATTCTTCGCGGAAAATGAGAAAAACTGTATATTTGCAGTTAAATATGCATAATCATTTTGTTGTAACGGACAAATCGTTTATATTTGTACTGAACATTAAAGACAAATTGCAATGAAAACAAGTGAAATCATTTATCTGGCGGCATTTGCATTGCCTGCGCTGCCGTATTCATACGACGCATTTCCGTCGTCGATAGATGCCCTCACGATGCAAATCCATTACGAAAAGCATCATCAGGCATACGTAAACAATCTGAACGACGCTGTCGGGAAGCATCCCGAACTTAGGGAGAAATCGCTGGAATTTCTTGTAAGTCATATTTCCGAATTGCCCGAAGACGTTCGCACGGCCATTCGCAACAATGGCGGCGGGCATTTCAACCATTCGTTTTTCTGGCAAATACTGACGCCAAAATCTACCAGACCGTCTGCCGCCTTGGAGGAAGCCATCGTGCAGGCATTCGGTTCGATGGACAGTTTCAAGGCCGAGTTTAAAAAGGCCGCCACCGGCCGCTTCGGCTCGGGCTGGGCGTGGCTCATCGTTTCGGACGGCAAGTTGAAAGTGATTTCCACACCGAATCAGGACAATCCGCTGATGGATGACGCCGCAGTCAAGGGCAAACCTGTCCTGACGCTCGATGTCTGGGAACATGCGTATTACCTCAAATATCAGTCGAACAGAGGCGGATACGTGGATGCCTTCTGGAACATCGTGAACTGGGAAAAAGTGAGTGAACTGTTCGAACAGTAAAACACGGGGCAAGCCCTGCAAAGCCGAAAGAGCAGGAAAATAAAAATTAAAGACGTTTTCTGCGGACTGTCACTGAAACTGGATTTTTAAAATTCCCGTCCCGTCTCTGGCATAATATCCGGACGGGGACACCGTAGAGACGCGATGCATTACATCTCTACGGTGCCTGCCTGTTATTGTCCTGCCGGAATTATCGAACTGTGGGATTTTCCGCCCTGTACTGTTCGAATGCGGCGGCGATGCCGGCCTGCTTCGTATCGCCGGCATGGACAAGTACGCGATAGTGAAGCGTGAGTTTGTCGCCTTTTTTCAGACGCGTATCCTTGTCGTTCGCAGGCCAGTACATCGGCGTGGGAGAAATGAAGCCGTAGTCGCGGGTGAACCAGGGCGAGGGAAACCACGGGTTGGAGGGGTGTTGCAGGATGGCAATACCCTCGACGCCCGTCTTGCGTGTCCCGTAGCAGTCTATCCACGGCGAGGCTGCGCCAAACGTGCCTTTTTCCGTTTCCTTACCCTCGGCGTTTACCATTGTGCCGCCCTGTTCGACCGACAGGTCGGGGTCGATTCTGGCGCTGAACAGCGAATGATTGGTTTTCTCTATCGTCACGTCCATCAGCATCTCCATTTCGATGTCGAAGTCTAACTGGATGAGTTTCTCCGAGGGCGCCGTGACGGTGATTTTCCGGCGGTCGAGGATGGGAGCTTCCGCATCCGGACGTTTCCAGATACATTCGTCTTCGATGACCACACGTTCGCCCTTTGCTTCGATGATGCGTGCGCCGAGCGAAACGATGCGTCCGCGCTCAAGTCCTTCCTGCCAATAGTTGCCGCCGTTCACGCGGTCGCAGCCAAAGAAGAGCGACGAGTGATGCGGCCAGATGCCGTTGCGCATCGACGTGACACCGGCGCCCGACACCGGCGCGTTGAGCGGGAAAAAGAACGGGTATTTCTCGTCTCCCGGGAAACGATAACTTGTGAAAAACTTGTTGCCCACCGTGATGTCTATCCGGTTGCCTGTTTTCACGGCCGAAACGTTCGGACGTTCGGCGCTTGCTATTCCGTAGCTGCACAGAAGCAGCGCGATAAAAATTGTTTTCTTCATCTGATTGTTGTTGATTTATATTCTTTGCAAAAATAACAAAAAGAATAGTCACTGAAAACCGAAACTGCTCTTTTTTTAGTTTAATTAATAATTTTGATTCCAAAACCGTGACGAGAAGCCACTTTGGATGCTGATTTTTCGGCTTTATACGCCATCGAACGAAAATTTATAACGAGCGAGCAAAATTACAATAAATTTTTCGTTATCTTTGCGTCGGTATGGCTAATGTTAAAAAAAATCTTTCCGGGTCTGGTTTTTGGTAGAAGCAAGTTATATTGTTAAAATTTAAATTATATACAGATGAAACAGATTATTATTTTTAGTTTGACGGTTGTTTTTAATCTTTTTGCGGCATATCCGTCGCATTCGTCAGGAGATGAGAACGTGCCGGGAATATCTGCGGAGCAGTCGCAGGCGGAATTGTCCGCAAATTTTGAAGCGCCTGTTAGCGGCGGCTTCCTAATGAACGAATCGCAGGAGAAAGCGCCGGTTTTGTTCGGCGATCCGTTTATTATGTTATACGGGGACCTGTATTATGCATACGGCACTTCCGGAGCGGACGGCATACGCGTCTATACTTCGGACGATCTTCTTACCTGGAAAATCCCGGAGCGAAACCTTGCGCTGAATAAAGACGATGTATGGGCGGACAGAAAGTTCTGGGCGCCGGAAGTTTACTGCATCGACGGCAAATTTTATATGTACTATTCCGCAGACGAGCATATTTGCGTTGCCGTTTCGGACAGTCCTTTGGGGCCGTTCAGACAGGAAGTTCGGAAACCGATGATCGAAGACGAGAAATGTATCGACAATTCTCTGTTTATCGATGACGACGGTAAAGCATACCTGTTCTTCGACCGGTTCAATGACGGGCTGAATATCTGGGTGGCAGAGTTGGAGGACAATCTGCTTGAAATCAAAAAAGAGACGATGACGAAATGCATCGGCGTATCTCAGGAATGGGAAAAAGTATGGCCGCGAGTCAATGAAGGCTCGTTTGTCATCAAGCATAACGGACTGTATTACATGACCTATTCCGCAAACAGTTACGAAAGCCCCTTTTACGGAATCGGGGTAGCCACGGCCACGAACGTGAAAGGCCCGTGGATTAAATATGAAAAGAACCCGATTTACCAGAATGTCGGAGCCTTGCAGGGCATCGGCCACAGCGCAATGTTCACCGACAAAGAAGGAAACCTTCGCATCGTATTTCATGCGCATAATTCCAAAGAAAAAATACATCCGCGCATCATGCACATCAGTAAGGTAACATTTGAGAAACGGGAAGGAAAAGACGTAATGGTCATCGATCCGGATTATATCACTCCTTCTATGTCGGTAAGTTCCGGGGACACATTCTCCGTCGAGAAGGGAGTGAACATCAGCCACTGGCTGTCTCAAAGCAACAAAAGGGGCGCTGCCCGGTCTTCGTATTTCACCCGCGACGATGTAGCCTTCATCGCCTCGCTGGGGTTCGATCACATACGTATTCCCGTGGACGAAGAACAAATGTTCGACGCAAACGGGAACAAAGAAAAAGAAGCGTTCGACTTGCTGCATCAGGCGCTGAAATGGTGCGCCGAGTTCCGTCTGCCTGCCGTAGTGGATTTGCATATCCTCCGGTCGCATCATTTTAACAGTGAAGTAAAGCCGCTGTTTACGGAAGCCCGGGCGCAGGAACAGTTTTATGAATGTTGGCGCAAAATGAGCGACGAGCTGAAGAAGTATCCCCTTTCCATGGTGGCCTACGAACTGATGAACGAACCCGTCGCCGACGATCCGGAAACCTGGAACCTCATCGTCAACCGCTGTGCGGAAGTCATCCGCGAACGGGAACCGAAACGCACCCTTGTCATCGGCTCAAACCGCTGGCAGGGATATGAGACGGTCAAGTACCTGCGCCTGCCCGAAAACGACCCCCATATCATCATCAGCTTCCACTATTACAACCCGTTTCTGCTGACCCATTACCGGGCTTCCTGGACAGGTATCAGGGATTACAAAGGCCCCGTACATTATCCGGGAGCGCTGATTGCCGACACAGATATAGCCGGACTGCCGCAGAACATCGGCGAAAAATACAAGTCGTGGACTGCTCAGGTGTATGACATCCGTAAAATAGAATCCGACTTTCAGGAAGTGCTGCGCGTGGCAAAAGCCAAAGGATTGCGGGTATACTGCGGCGAATACGGATGTATTGAAGACAGCCCTGCAGAAGACGCCAACCGCTGGTTCCGGGATATGAATACGCTGTTTAACCGGCATGGCATCGCCCGTGCGGTGTGGGATTACAAGGAAGAGTTCGGTATCATCAAGAACGGGCAAATCCAGTGGCCAATGATTGAAGCGTTGACAGGACGTCGTGGAGACGCCTCCGTAAAGAGTTTTGCGCTCCACCCCGACAACCCGCGCTATTTCCTGTTCAGAGGTAAACCCGTTCTGCCGGTAACCTGCGGCGAACATTATGGCGCATTGCTGAACGGGGCTTTCGATTTCGATACCTATTTCAGCTCGCTGCACAAAGACGGGCTGAATCACTCGCGTATTTTCATGGGCGCATACCTCGAACCTGCCAATGCATTCAACATCGTGGATAACACACTTGCCCCCTCGTCCGAACATTATCTGTCGCCTTGGGCCAGATCCTCGCAACCCGGATATGCACAGGGAGGAAACAAGTTTGACCTGAACATCTGGAATACGGCCTTTTTCGAACGGCTGCACCAGTTGATGCAGAAAGCCTCCGATCTGGATATCATTCTGGAACTGACCCTGTTTTGCCCGATGTACGAAGATGCACAATGGAATATCTCGCCTATGAACATCCGTAACAACATCAACGGGATCGGGAACGTCTCCCGTGAAAAAGTCTATACGCCTGACGGAGAAAAAGCCCTTCTGGAAGTGCAGGAAAAGCTGGTACGGAAAATCGTGGAAACGGTCAACGGATATGATAATTTCTACTTTGAAATCTGCAACGAACCTTATTTCGGTGGCGTAACGATGGAATGGCAACGACGAATCACCGACCTCATCGTCTCCACGGAACGGTCTATGCCCAAACAACATCTGATTTCGGTGAATGTAGCCAACGGGTCGAAAAAAGTGATTGACCCGCATCCCGCCTGGTCTATCTTCAATTTCCACTACTGTTCGCCTCCGACTGCCATAGCGGAAAATGCCGCGCTCCGGCGTCCAATCGGGATGAACGAAACCGGCTTCAAGGGAGTGTATGACGAATATTACCGCCGCGAAGCCTGGGCGTTTATGATGTCGGGCGGCGCGCTGTACAACCATCTGGACTATTCGTTCACAGTGGGAAAGGAAGACGGGAGCAATATCGTC
>JAISXP010000050.1 GCA_031270465.1 Tannerella sp.
CAGGCCTGCAACGGCAAATCACACTCGGCGGGTTGCCTTCCCGCAGTGTTGCGGCTGTCTTCTGCTCATTGCGTGAAACCCGCCTGCAAGTTACAGGTTCGTAGCTTTGGCGGTCGGGAAAGTGTTGCAGCAGACGGTTGACCTTTTCCTGTCCCGTACAGTTTGGCGTGTGGAATTTCCCCGTCAACCGGCCGGGGACGGGGTTGCGCCGTCACGCTTCACGGGGCAGCACGGGTGGACGTTCACCATCGAAACAGTCGAAAATGAAGCGAATTAAGCGTGCAGAGACAAAATCCACACCTTTCTCTCCAAATAAATGTCTCCGTCGGACAAGATTTCGTTATAATTTACGTTATGAAACAAAATCGGATATAATTGTATGCAACAAGATTTTGTCAACAGACACTTTTTCAGCCTGACTGTCTTTGCACTGGTTTTCGGCGTGATATTCTACGATCTCATTGACGGGGCGGGATTCAGCTATATCGACGAAATATGCGCCCTGTTTCTGTTTCTGCTGTTCGGGGCTCATGTGTTCCGATCGAAAGACTGGGCGTTCGACAGACTTTTCCTGACGATGCTGGGAATTTTTCTGTTTTACCTGCTCTATTCTCTTGTAATCGGATCCAACTCGAAACGGGCAATCTGGATGGATTTCGTGATTCAAATCAAGCCGTATCTTGCTTTTTTCTGCGCCTGGTCGCTGAGGCCGGTTCTCAATGCAAGCCGGAAGAAAATCATCCGGCAAACGGTGCTTATTTTCAGCGTATATCTGCTGCTGGTAGGTGTAGCCGATGTGGCGTTTTCCGGCGACATCATGCTGACACTCCTCTCGCACCCTTCGCGCTTTGCAACGGCAACATCCATTCTTGCGTTGCTGTATCTGTACTGCAGCGACTATACGAAGCGGGATAAACTCATCTTTCTGCTCATACTTTCGATCGGTCTCTTCTCCGGACGTTCCAAACTGTATGGTTTTCTGGTCATGTGTACATTCCGTTCCTCACGGGATATTATTTATGCGACAATTTGAATTGAAAATCGATGCAGTCAAATGCATCCCCTGGATTCGAAAAAATAGGCAGTTTCCAATATTTTTGTACCTTTGCACGCAAATAGCAAGTATAATACAAAAATATGAATATACCGGAATTGAGCGAACAGGAGATAATCCGGCGTAACAGTCTGGAACAGTTGCGACGGATGGGCATCAATCCCTATCCTGCCGAAGAGTATGTGACCGACAGTTATTCGGACGAAATCAGGACTGCGTTTCGCGACGGTGTCGAGCCGCGTCGTGTGGCTGTTGCCGGACGGATCATGAGTCGACGCATCATGGGAAAGGCTTCGTTTGTGGAACTGAAGGATTCCAGAGGGCGCATACAGATATATATTACGCGCGACGACATCTGCCCCGATCCCGAAAATACGGACATGTACAATATTGTATTCAAAAAGCTGCTTGACATCGGCGATTTTATCGGCATCCGGGGTTTTGTGTTCCGCACGCAGATGGGCGAGATCTCGGTACATGCGGAAGAATTGACGGTACTGTCCAAATCGCTCCGTCCGCTGCCCGTCGTCAAGGAAAAGGACGGCGTGATATACGACGGCTTTACCGACCCCGAACAGCGATACCGTCAGCGTTATGTCGACCTCGCGGTGAACAGCCACGTGAAAGATATTTTCCTTAAGCGCACGGGGATATTCAATTCGATGCGGACGTTTTTCAACGAACATGGCTACGTCGAAGTCGATACGCCCGTGCTGCAAGCCATACCCGGCGGCGCTGCGGCGCGACCGTTTATCACGCACCATAATGCGCTGGACATACCCCTGTATCTGCGCATTGCCAACGAACTGTACCTGAAACGGCTGATCGTGGGCGGATTCGAAGGCGTGTATGAATTCAGCCGTAACTTTCGCAACGAAGGCATGGACCGTTCGCACAATCCCGAATTTACATGCATGGAAATATACGTCGCCTACAAGGATTACCTCTGGATGATGGCGTTCACCGAGAAATTGCTCGAACGCATCTGCCTCGAAGTGCTGGGCGGCACGAAAGTGAATATCGGCGGCAGGGAGATTGACTTCAAACCGCCGTACAGACGGATATCGATGATCGACTCCATTCGCGAACATACGGGCGTCGATATTTCGGGTATGGACGAGGGTGCACTGCGCGAAGTCTGCCGCCGGCTGAATATCGAGCAGGACGAATCGATGGGCAAAGGCAAGCTGATCGACGCCATCTTCGGCGAGAAATGCGAACACCACTGCGTGCAGCCGACCTTTATCACCGACTATCCCGTCGAAATGAGTCCGCTCACCAAGATACACCGCACCAACCCCGCACTGACGGAACGGTTCGAACTGATGGTGAACGGCAGGGAACTGGCCAATGCCTATTCGGAACTGAACGACCCGACAGACCAGCGCCGCCGCTTCGAAGACCAGTTGCGCCTTTCGGAAAAGGGTGACGAAGAGGCCATGTACATCGACGAGGATTTCCTGCGCGCACTCGAATACGGAATGCCGCCCACCAGCGGCATGGGCATCGGAATGGATCGCCTGACCATGCTGCTGACCGGACAGGAAAGCATTCAGGAAGTACTCCTGTTTCCACAGATGCGCCCCGAAAAAACGCTCAGGAAAGACTCGCCCGAAAAATACACAGCTCACGGCATCGACGAAGCATGGACGCCGGCGTTGCAAAAGGCAGGATACCTGACGGTGGAAATGCTCGCGGAGGCCAATCCCCAACTGCTGAGGCAGGCGCTTTTCGATATGAACAAAAAATACGGCCTCGAACTTCAGCTACCCTCTGCACGTGACGTGGAAGGCTGGATACAGTCGGTGAAAACGCATTTATCCGAAAAAAAATGAATTTCCCCGGAAAAACAGCGATCATGGGCGGAGGAAGCTGGGCTACAGCTTTGGCCAAAATTATCCTGTCCACTCAAACGGACATAAACTGGTATATGCGCAGACCCGACCGCATCGAAGATTTCAAACGGATGAAACACAATCCGGTGTATCTTTCGAGCGTCCTGTTCGACACTTCCCGCATCCGTTTCTATTCGGACATCAACGAAGCGGTGAAAGATTCCGATACGCTGATATTTGCTACGCCGTCGCCCTTCCTGAAGCAACACCTGTACAAACTGAAGGTGCCGATAAAGGACAAATGGGTGATTTCGGCCATCAAGGGCATCGTTCCCGACGAAAATCTGCTGATTACGGATTACTTTGCGGAATACTGCCACGTGCCGGAAGAAAACATCGTCATCATTGCAGGGCCGAGCCATGCAGAAGAAGTGGCGCTCGAACGGCTTTCGTACCTGACCATCGCCTGCAGAAACAGGGACAGAGCGGAGAATTTTTCGCATATATTCAGCAACAGCTACGTGAAATGTTCGTGTTCGCAGGACGTGACGGGAATAGAATATGCTTCCGTACTGAAAAACGTGTATGCAATCGTGGCCGGCATCTGTCACGGCATGAAGTACGGCGACAATTTTCAGGCCGTCTTCCTGTCGAACGCCATCAGGGAAATGCAGCATTTCCTCGACGTTGTTCATGTCTTTGAACGCGACATCACGAGTTCCGCCTACCTCGGCGACCTGCTCGTGACGGCCTGTTCGCGCTACAGCCGCAACCGCACCTTCGGCTCCATGATCGGGAAAGGCTATTCGGTCAAAACCGCTCAGCTCGAAATGGAAATGATCGCCGAAGGTTACTACGGCACGAAATGCATACACGAAATCAATACAAAATACAGGGCGGATATTCCGATTCTGGAAGCCCTCTACGGCATTCTGTACGAACGCAAATCGCCGACAGCCGTCATCTGCCGGTTAACGGAAAATTTCAAATAAACAAATATAAGACAATATGAGCAACATTCGTTTGGACATAGACAAAGCTTTGGGCGAAGTGACAAAAGAACAGGTTTTCGCCCTCGAAGCAAAAGTAAAAGAAAGTATCAAGGCGCTGCACGACGGCAGCGGAGCGGGTTCGGATTATCTGGGATGGCTGCATCTCCCCTCTTCCATTACGGAAGCCGGTCTGAAAGAAATTGAAGACACGGCCGCCTTGCTGCGTGCACGGTGCGACTTCGTCGTCGTCGTCGGCATCGGCGGCAGCTACCTGGGCACGAAAGCCGTCGTCGAAGCGCTGAACCACAGTTTCGACTGGCTGCAGCGCGAGCGCAAAAATCCGGTCATCCTCTATGCCGGACATCACATCGGCGAAGATTATCTTTACGAACTGAGCGAGATACTGAAGGGGAAACAGTTCGGAATCATCAATATCTCCAAGTCGGGTACGACTACCGAGCCGGCGCTGGCCTTCCGCATCCTCAGGAAACAGCTCGAAGAGACGGTCGGCAGGGAAGAAGCCCGGCATCGCATCGTGGCGGTGACCGACCGGGAGCGCGGCGCATTGCGTGCACTGGCCAAAAAGGAAGGATACCGCACGTTCGCGATACCCGACAACGTCGGCGGACGCTATTCCGTGCTGACGCCCGCAGGACTGCTGCCCGTCGCCACGGCCGGCATCAACATACGCGAACTGGTGGCAGGAGCCGCGGCCGTCGAAAAGACCACCGGCGCAGACACGCCTTTTGCAGCGAATATCGCAGCGCTCTACGCCGCCATGCGCAATGCTCTCTACGCTAACGGAAAAAAAATTGAAATCCTGGCCAATTTCCACCCCAAACTCCATTACATCGGCGAATGGTGGAAACAGCTCTACGGCGAAAGCGAAGGCAAAGAGCACAAAGGCATCTTTCCCGCTTCGGTAGACTTCACGACCGACCTGCATTCCCTGGGGCAGTGGATTCAGGAAGGCGAACGCACCGTCTTCGAAACGGTCATATCGGTCAAAAAGCCCGATTACCGCACGACTGTCCCGCGTGACGAAAACGATTCGGACGGCCTGAACTACCTTGCAGGCAAGCGGGTGGACGAAGTCAACAAGATGGCCGAACTCGGCACGCAGATGGCGCATGTGGACGGCGGCGTGCCGAACATCAAAATCACCCTGCCGGAAATCAGCGCATACAGCATCGGCCAACTGTTCTATTTCTTCGAAAAGGCTTGCGGCATCAGCGGATATGTGCTGGGCGTAAATCCGTTCGACCAGCCGGGCGTCGAAGCCTACAAGAAAAATATGTTCGCCCTGCTCGACAAGCCCGGACACGAAAAGGAAAGCCGCGCTATCAGGGCGCGGCTGTAAATACTCCTTCTGTTCGGAACGGGGTACTGATATTCCGTCCGGAATCAGTCTAAAACTTCGACATCGCCGGCTGCATGATAAACGAAAAGTCGTAGTCCGCATACGGAATCATGTATTTTCCCAGCGGCAGCGCTCCCCAACTGTTGACGCACCCCACTCCCATCTGCACCTTGTCGATACAGAACTGCGTGAGGTCGGCCTTCGGGATTTCGGATGAATGGCGCTGGTCTTTGCGGATACCGTCGTCCAGCGATTCAATCGTATAGTGCAGCGCCGAAGCCGAGAACGGCGTCTCGCCGACAAATTCCAGGCCGTCGCCTTCGATGTCCGTCAACTGCCACCGGCGAATGTCTGTCCTGGCGCCTGTTTCCTGCGGACGGATATACGGATAAAACTGTTCGTCGACCGTCTGACAGTACTGTCCGATGAAGGTGGAATGATTG
The DNA here is from genome assembly GCA_031270465.1 of Tannerella sp. Taxonomy (GTDB): domain Bacteria; phylum Bacteroidota; class Bacteroidia; order Bacteroidales; family Tannerellaceae; genus Tannerella. Next base: position 5,685 of record JAISXP010000050.1, read on the forward strand.
CGGTCTGCGTAATTCTCGACCGGACCTCTGCCGTAGTAGCTGACACGGTCGTAGCGACGGGGCATTTCCATCTTCATTCCAAACCGGAACAGGTTGGATCCCTTTGCATCGGGCGTTGCCTGAAACTTCTGCGTAACTTTGACGGCGCCCGTATTGTTAATAAGGTAGGTGAGGAAAAGTTTTCCCGAAACGCCGTTCATTTCGTACGCTGCGCTCACTTCGAGCATGTCGCCGGCGATTTGATGGCTGAACGAAACGAGTTTCATTTCAGGTTCGTGCCATACGCGGTATTTCAGTTGGAGGCCGGCGCCGAAATCGTTGTCGGTCGGTGCGCGCCAGAAGTTGGGCATCAACGCACTGCCGCGGGCGAGCAGTTCTTTGCCCTGTACATTATATCTGTCAAGGAAACCCGTGTGCCGGTTAAATTCAATCGTGAACTGTTCGTGCTCGACAATCAGGTAGTTCGCGTCGTTGTCTCTGACGGTCGGGGTAATCACCGGGCAATTCCTGCATGACGTCCGGTTTTCGAACGCAAATATGGGCGAGTAGGGTTTAATGACCAGCTGACTGCGCGCCACGGTAAATCCTGCGGGCAGCAGCGTTTCCTGCGTCTTCAGTTTGAAGCAGATGTTCAGCAGCAGTTCCCTGTCCCGAGGCAGCGCAGCGGCATCGTATCCGAGCGAAATTTTGACTGTTTGCTGCGGCGCCACGTGCAGTGCGGGGATATTTCCCGCCAGAACGGACTTCCCGTCGGCAAGTATTTCCCAGTCGGCGTAATATGCCGAAAGGTCGCGGAAGAAGTTTTCGTTGTAGACGTTGATTTCCCCTTTTTGCAGGTTGCTTTCCGTCACCCAGATGGATTGGTAGAAGTAACCCACTTCGTGCATGTGCGGATTGGGTTTGCGGTCGGGGCTGATCAGTCCGTTGTCGAGGAAGTTGTAGTCGGAGGCATCGTAGCGGTTGAAGTCTCCGCCGTAGCCGTAGATGTCCGTGCCATCCGCATTTTTCCAGTGTATGGACTGGTCGACGAAGTCCCATATAAAGCCGCCCTGCAACTTGGGGTACTTGCGAAACAGATCCCAGTATTCCTTGAATCCTCCTTCGGAATTGCCCATTGCATGTGCATATTCGCACTGGATTAAAGGCTTGGTCTTTGAAGCGTCCGTGGCATACCTTTCGCTTGCCGCGTACGGGAGATACATGGGGCAGATGATGTCCGTGCAGACCCCTTCCGTGTCTCGTTCGTACTGTACGGGGCGCGTTCGGTCTTCCGCCTTTATCCACTTGTAGCAGGCCTCGAAGTTCGGCCCGAAGCCGGCTTCGTTGCCCAACGACCAGATGATGACGGAGGGATGGTTGTAGTTTCTTTGCACGTTGCGCCGGTTGCGTTCGAGATGGGCGACGTCGTACAGGCTGTTTTTTGCCAGTGTCTGTTCGCCGTATCCCATTCCGTGCGATTCGACATTGGCTTCCGCTACGACGTAGAGGCCGTATTCGTCGCACAGGTCGTACCACAAAGCGTCGTCGGGGTAGTGGCAGGTACGCACGGCATTCAGGTTAAATGCTTTCATGATTCTGATGTCCTGCAACATGCGTTCGGGCGAGATGTAATATCCCGTCTTCGGGTCCATCTCGTGTCTGTTTGCGCCTTTGATGAGGATGGGCTGTCCGTTCACCAGCAGTTGCGCGTTTTTGATTTCCACCTTGCGGAAGCCTGTCCGCAGGGGGATTACTTCGACGGTACGGCCGCTGTTGTCCTTGAGCGTGGCGATGATTTTGTACAGTGCGGGCGTCTCGGCCGTCCATTTCGCGGGATTTTCGACTTGCAGGGTCGTGCTGATTTTGCCTGCTCCTTTCAGCGTGACGGACTGAATCGTGGCGCCTCCGGGAGCAATCAGGTCTAACTGCACGGACGAAGAAGCGGCCGGCGTCGAGAGCTGTATTTCGACATCCAGCGAGCCGTTCGCGTACCGGTCGTCGAGGTCGGGCGTGATGCGTATGTCGCGGATATGCTTGCGGTCGCGTGCATACAGATAGCAGTCGCGACCCACGCCGGAGAGGCGCATGAAGTCCTGATCTTCGAGGTATGTCCCGTCGCACCAGCGGAATGTCTGGAAGGCAATCAGGTTTTTGCCCGGTTTCAGGTACGGGGTGATGTCGAACTCGGCTTCCAGTTTGCTGTCTTCGCTGTAGCCGACATATCGTCCGTTAATCCACAGATAGATATTGGATGTGACGGAACCGAAATGCGCAAAAATCTGTTTCCCGTTCCAGTCGGCCGGAAGGGTGATTTCGCGGCGGTACGAGCCTGCATGATTGTTTTCTTCGGGAAAGCGTGGCGGATCGTTTTTGAACTGATTTCGCCAGGCATAACCGATGTTCACGTACAGCGGGTCGCCGTAGCCGTTCAATTCCCACAAGCCGGGCACAGGCATGAAAGCCCAGCCCCGATCGTTGAAGTCGGTCGCGAAGAAATCGGTCGGACGTTCATCGGCGTTCCTGACCCAGTTAAAACGCCATAAACCGTTAAGGCTTAAGAAGCGGGTCGAGTGTTCTTTTACTCCGTCCAAGGCCGTCTGTTCGGACTCGTACGCAAAATAGCTCGTGTGCATCGGCAGACGGTTTACCTCATTGACTTTCGGATTCTTCCATTCGTCCTTCTGAGCAGAGGCAACCATGCCGCATAACACTAAAATACATACTGAGAATAGTTTGTTTCGCATAGATTATGTTTTTTAAAATTATGGCATCAAAGATAGAAAATATTTCGTTTACAGAGAAAAAATAATTTGATTCGCGGGGCATTTCTAACTGTCTTGAATCCCGAATACCGAATCTTGAATTTTGAATCTTGAATTTTCCTATCTTTGCATCATCAAAAACAGATGGAATGAAAGAAACACTTGCGCCTCTCGGCTTAGGTACGGAGAAGATCGGGAAATTGCTGATGAAGTATGCCCTCCCGGCTATTGTCGCCATGACGGCGGCTTCGCTGTACAACATCACGGACAGTATTTTTATCGGTCACGGCGTTGGGCCGCTGGCTCTGTCGGGACTGGCCATCACGTTTCCCATCATGAATCTCGGGGCGGCATTCGGTTCGCTGGTCGGGGTAGGCGCATCGGCGGTGCTGTCCATACGGATGGGGCAGAAGGACTACGAGACGGCAAACCACATCCTTGGCAACGTGTTCGTGATGAATCTCATCATGGGCACGGGCTTTTCGGCCGGCATGTTGCTCTTTCTCGATCCCGTGCTGCTCTTTTTCGGCGCCAGCGCCGCCACGCTGCCGTATGCACACGATTTCATGGTCATTATCCTGGCAGGCAACGTCGTTACGCACATGTATTTCGGCCTGAACGCCCTGCTCCGTTCGGCCGGCAGTCCGCAGCGGGCAATGATGGCCACGATTTATACCGTGCTTATCAACATGGCGCTCAATCCGCTGTTTATTTTCGTCTTCCACTGGGGTATCCGGGGTTCGGCGCTTGCCACGATCATCTCGCAGGTAGTTGTGCTCGGATGGCAGATGCACCTGTTCAGCGACAGGCGTTTTTTCATCCACTGGAAGAAGGGGATATACAGGCTCAAAAGGCGGATCGTGCTCGATTCGCTGTCCATCGGGATGGCTCCGTTTCTGATGAATGCGGCCAGCTGTCTGATTGTGATTATCATCAACCGCCAGTTGCTGCGTCACGGGGGCGACCTCGCTGTGGGAGCATACGGCATCGTCAACCGCGTGGCCTTTCTGTTCGTAATGATCGTGATCGGCCTGAATCAGGGCATGCAGCCGATTGCGGGCTACAACTATGGAGCGATGCTGTACGGTCGTGTCCGCGAAGTACTGAAGAAATCCATCGTATATGCCACGCTGATCATGCTTGCCGGGTTCGGCGTTGTGGAGATTTTTCCCCACGCCGTGGCGTCGATGTTTACGGACGAGGCGCAACTGGTCGACCTTGCCGTGCCGGGACTTCGGTGGGTGTTTGCCGTCTATCCGCTCGTCGGCTTCCAGATGGTCAGTTCGGCTTTTTTTCAGAGCATCGGCAAGGCCGGCAAGTCGATTGTGCTCGCCATGACGCGGCAGATGCTGTTTCTTGTCCCCATCCTGCTTGTCCTCCCCAATTTTCTGGGGACGGAGGGCGTGTGGATGAGCATGACGGTATCGGATTTCATCTCCGTCCTGCTGGCGGCATTCCTGTTGTATAATGAACTTAAAACTACAAAAAATGGAAAATAATCATCCCCCTTATGTTATTACGATAGGCCGCCAGCTGGGCAGCGGCGGGCGACAGCTCGGCGAGATGCTGTCGCGGCGGTTGGACATCCCCTGCTACGACAGGGAACTGATACTGATAGCGTCGCAGGAGAGCGGTCTTTGCCGCGACGTGTTTGAAAAGGCGGACGAGAAGAACAGCTACAGTTTTTTCGGCGGGAGCATGTTCAGTTTCCGCTCGGGACTGTTCGGCGACAACACGCACAATTATCTGGGCAACGAGACGCTGTTCAAAATCCAGAGCGACATCATCCGCCAGTTGTCCGAACGGGGCGCCTGCATATTCGTCGGCCGCTGTGCCGACTACGTCCTGCGCGAGCATCCGCGGCTGCTGAGGATATTTGTCTGCGCCTCGATGCACGACCGTGTCCGCCGTCTTGCACACGACATGCAGACGGGCGAAAAGGAAGCCCGCACACTCATCGAACAGACCGACAGGAAACGCGCCGACTATTACAATTATTACAGTAACAGGACGTGGGGCGCAGCCGCCTCGTACGACGTCTGCCTGAACTCGTCGCTGCTCGGCATGGAAGAGATTGTGGCGTTCATAAGCGGCATCGTCGCGCAAAAGTTCACGGGATAGGTGCGTGAAATAAATAACATGTAACGGTTCGATTCCATGTCCCGTAGGGACATAATGTTGGTAGAAACAGATCATCATCCTGATGTATCGTCCCGCAGGGATAGAATATGCAGAAAAACACCTGTATTCCGTCCCTGACGGGACGGGGGCGGGGTGCGAGGCACACATTTTCTACCAACATTGTGTCCCTAACGGGACACCGGAAAATTGTTATAGCTTATTTATTTCGCATCCCTTAACCGTAAGGAATGCCAAGTATCTCCCGACCGCCAAAGCTACGAACCTGTAACTTGCAGGCGGGTTTCACGCAATGAGCAGAAGACAGCCGCAACACTGCGGGAAGGCAACCCGCCGAGTGTGATTTGCCGTTGCAGGCCTG
>JAISXP010000076.1 GCA_031270465.1 Tannerella sp.
GACTGCGCTACACCCCGAAAACCTCAATCATATCGAATCTCCATAAGGAGGCTCTTTTCTGAAAACCGGTGCAAAGATATAGAGTATTTTCTAAAAACCAAAAGAATACAACTAAATCTTATTTTGTTTTTTCGACGAATATCAGGTAACTTTGCATCTTGGTTCATTGTATCAATGTATGTTTTTAAAGCAAATTAAATATAGTTTAGCTGTCCTGATTGCGTGTAGTTTTAATCTGCATGCAGATGATATAATTGTTCGCCGGATACCTGTTTCGGAACAATTGCCATCCAATACCGTTTACCGGATGTTTCAGGACTGGGAGGGATATATCTGGCTCGGCACGCAGAACGGATTTTGCCGTTACGACGGTTATGAGATGAAAAGTTTCCGTTCGGAAGTCAGCAGTCCGACCTTTCCGTCCAATTTTATCACGGGAGGTTTTGCCGAAGATACATTGAACCATACCCTTTGGATAGGAACCGAAAAGGGCGTATTGATATTGGACAAGCGTACCTGTACGGCTATTTCGCCGGATACGGTTTTGTTGGGTGGGGCACCTGTTCGCCAGATATTGTATGACGCCGGCAATGTATGGGTTTGTTCTGATTTAGGGCTATATCTTTACAATCCGGACAGGACGGTGAAGAAAAAATACCTGAACAAAGCAAACAGCATCCATATCGACGACCGTGGGACAGTACGGATAACCGTATGGAGTGGAGGCATGTATTATCAGGACAAGGCGAGCGATACATTCGTGCCCTGTCCTGAAATCGGACAGAGAAACAATCCCCATAAAATCTTTCAGGACAATGCCGGACGTTACTGGGTATGTACGTGGGGCGACGGACTTTACCGGTTTTATCCCGACAGACAGGGACAGAACGTCTATGAGTGCGTAATCATGCCGGATGATAAAAATCTTGACTTCGGTATTTTTTTCGATATTGAGCAGGATGACGTCAATGGTTATCTCTGGGCGTTATCGTATGCGGGAATAACGGTATTCCGGCCGGAAGACAACCGCCTTGTGCCCGTAAAAGAACCGGCTGCGACAGTCAACGCCCTGACCAACCTGTTTGCCTGTATAATGAAAGACCGGGATGGAAATCTTTGGATTGGAACAGACGAACAGGGCGTGCTGGCGGTCAATCCCGCGCCGTCGGCTATCACCGGCTTCGATTTGCAGCGCATCAAAACGGAAACGGGACACAACCTGAATATCCTGAAAGTGTTTGAAGATAAGGAACACGAACTGTGGCTCAAGTCGGGACGGCTGGGTACATATCTGTTTAACCGGAAAACATCGGAAGCGCGGAAATCGGACATAACCGAAATCACGCACGTTACAGCCATTTGCAATTATTCGGCACTGAATGAGATTTGGGTTGCCATGAACTATGAGCCGAACATTCACCGTCTGCGGAAATCGAACGGCAAAATCACTTTAACAGGGACAATGGACATGTCGGCCGTTACGGGAAACACGCAAAGAGTATATTTCCTGCATGAAGACAGAAACGGCAACGTATGGGCGGCGACAAACGACGCGCTGCTTTTGTGGAAACACGGCGAATGGCAGATTGCCGGCGAAGATTTCGGAACCGTAACCTGCATGACCGAAGCCGCCGACGGCGATATATGGGTCGGCGACGCCGACAAAGGATTATGGCAAGTGACGCAGGACGCGAACCGTATAATCTGCCGGAATCACAATACAAACACCTGCCCGATACCGGGAAATCATATTTCCTGCATCAGCGCCGGCGACAGTGGACACTTGTGGTTTTGTGTAAACGAAAGACTGCTGTACGGTTACGATATTGCCGGTGGCCGGTTTACGGATTATACGCGCGAAGCCAATATCGACAGGCATGTCATCTTCAATGTGATTGCCGGCGATAACGGGCACGTCTGGATTTCGACCAACAGGCAGATAATAGAATTTAATCCCCAGACCGGCGCTTCGGTGCAGTACGATAGCCGGAACGGTATGACGGTCGGCCCCCTCAACAAAAACGCCGCAACCAAATTGCACAACGGCTCAATCGCTTTCGGCGGCAACAAAGGATTTTGCATCCTGAACGCTTCTGACAAACCGGACATGCCCTGCAAACAGGCAACAACCGTGATTACCGACATAAAAATCAACGGCGAAACGGTCTGCCAAAGAGAAGCAAACCCCGACTGGCAAAAGCAACTGATACTGTTTCCGGAGGAAACGAATCTCGAAATCAACTTCTCGTCGTTCAACTACCTGAATCCCGGCAAAACACGGTATGCCTATAAACTCGAAGGCGTTGACAGGCAATGGATTTATACCGAATTAAGCCGGAACTTTGCCGTATATAACCACTTGCGAAAAGGCAAATACACCTTTCTCGTCAAATCGACCGGCGACAACCAGCTCTGGAGCGATGAAATCACCCGGCTGACCGTCACGAAAAAACCGGCCATCTACGAAACCGCATGGGCCTATGCTGCCTATACCGGCATCCTGTTATTTTTGCTGTTTGCGGGACTGAGGTTTTACATCAGCCGTATCAAACTGCGCAACGAGTTGCAGATTGTTCAGATCGACAGGAAAAAATCCGAAGAACTGATACAAACCAAACTGCGCTTCTTTACGAATATCGGACATGAATTTCGTACTCCACTAACGCTTCTTATGACGCCGTTAAGCGCAATAATCACGAACTTGAACGACGAAAATCTGAAACAGAAACTCGCGTCCGTTTACCGGAATGCGGAAGACCTGCTCAGGCTGATTAATCAACTCCTCGACTTCCGCAAACTGGAAATGGGCGGAGAGACGCTGAAACTCTCATGCGACGACTTCGTGAAATTTGCGGAGTATGTCCATCTCGCTTTCAAGGACGTAGCCGCCAACAAATCCATCCGCTTTACTTTCGAAAGCGAAGTCGCGCCGTTGTTCATGAGTTTCGACAAAAGCAAAGTCCGTAAAATCATCAATAATTTATACTCCAACGCCTTAAAATTCACTCCCGGAGGCGGATATGTAACTACGGCAGTCAGGCTTGTGCAGAAAAGCGGCAAGGAGTTTGTTTGCCTGGAGGTTGCGGATTCCGGCTGCGGCATCCCCGACAGTGAACAGCAGGCGATTTTCAACCGTTTCTACCAGCGCGCGAACAGCGACCCCGACCAGACCGGCTCGGGCATCGGATTACATCTGGCGAAAGAATATGTCGAAATACATGGCGGACAAATCACGGTCGACAGCAAACCCGGTGAGGGCAGCGTGTTTTCGGTATTCATTCCTGTGAATTTGCAGGTTGCCGCCAATAACGCCGGCATCGTGGCAACGAGCGACGGCGTGTCTCTGCAACCGGAAACGGCAACAGCCAACCTCGCAGAACGGAAAACGCTGCTGATTGTGGAAGACAACGCAGAATTGCGTCATTTTCTGGCAGAACAGTTCGGACGCAGATTCAACGTATTGCAGGCCGCCGACGGCAGGGAAGGCCTGTCGGTCGTCCTGAAAGATTTCCCCGACTTGATTGTTTCCGACCTGATGATGCCTTTGATGAACGGGCTGGAATTATGCCGCCGGTTGAAAAACGATATTCAGACTTCGCATATCCCCATTATCCTGCTGACCGCCAAACTGTCGGACGAAGCCAAAATCGAGACCTATAAAGCCGGCGCCGATTCCTACATTGCCAAGCCCTTTAACTTCGATGTGCTGTCGACCCGTATCGAAATGCTTATTGAGCAACAGGAAAAACGCAAGAAACTTTTCCACAAAACCATCGAAATCACGCCAAGCAGCATTACGACTACATCGCTGGATGAAGAACTGGTAAGGAAAGCCCTGTCGGACGTCGAAAAAAACATGGATAATACAGAGTATTCGGTCGACGACATGGCATTGGCGCTTTCTCTCAGTCGCAGGCATTTGTCCCGCAAGTTGCAGTTCATAATCGGGTTATCGCCAAGCGAGTTTATACGTTCCATCCGACTGAAACGGGCGGCGCAACTCCTGAAAAACAGTCAATACAATGTTTCGGAGATTGCATACATGGTTGGATTCAACACCATCAAATACTTCAACCTGTATTTCAAAGACGAATTTGGCGTCACGCCGACGCAGTACAGGACTGGGAATACACGGTAGTTTTCCCGTACATTTCTCTCTACCGTCCGGACTTTCCGCATTAACCCAACCGTTTTATCCTGTAAATAAACATCCGTATTTCCCCGGATTATCGGGCTATAATCCGGCAATGTCTCCAAATGTCCCGTCATTTGTCCCGAATCATACTATACCTGTCGCAGACGGCGCCCTACCTTTGTATCGAATTTTTAAATCACAAATATTATGTATTATGAACAGTTTTAATCAATTTCTAATTTCAATTCGACAGTGGCGTTTCATTTACCTGCCACTGTATTTATGTATGTATTCTGCCTTTGGATATGCGCAGAATAGAGTGAATGTCTCCGGTACGGTCGCCGACAGCAGCGGCGAACCGCTTGTCGGAGTAACTATCGTAATCAAAGGCGCGGCTGCGACGGGAAGCATAACCGGTATTGACGGAAAGTTCTCGTTGCCCAATGTGCCTTCGGATGCCGTATTGGTAGTGAGTTACATAGGATATGTCACTCGGGAAGTTCCGGTAAACGGGCAGCATAACTTGACGATTATACTGTCCGAAGATACGAAAGCGCTGGAGGAAGTGATTGTCGTGGGATATGGCACTCAGATTCGCAGGAACGTAACCGGTGCAATGGAAACCGTAAAGTTCGAAGAACTGGCCGATATTCCGGTAGCGCAGTTTACGCAAAAACTGCAGGGACAGATTGCAGGCGTACAGATTAACCAGGGTACGGGGCTTCCCGGTCAGGGCATGAATGTACGCATTCGCGGTTCGGCCTCCCTTTCCACTGCCTCCGCTCCGTTATATGTTGTGGACGGATTTCCCATTGTCGGCGATATAAACATTATTAATCCGGGCGAAATTGAGTCAATGACTATTTTGAAAGATGCGGCGGCCACCTCTCTGTATGGTTCAAGGGCTGCCTTCGGAGTCGTATTGATTACCACAAAAGGAGCGAAGGCCGGAAAAACTAAAGTGAATGTAAATGCTTATACAGGGTTTCAGAATGTCCCTGAAAAAGGAAGAGCCGATATGATGAACGCCACAGAATGGGCGCAGTTCAAGAAAGAGTATTACGAAGATTTGGGACAGACCGTACCGGAGGCTTTCCGGAATCCCTCGCAGTACGGGACAGGATATGACTGGTACGATAAAATGCTGAGAACGGCCATGATACAGGATTACAGCGTTTCCGTCAGTACGGGGACAGACCGCTTTGCCGGCTCGGTCGTTGCCGGTTTCTTCAGGCAGGACGGGGTGGTGACAAACTCCAACTTCAACAGAGTGTCTATCCGGGCAAATTCATTTTACCGGATTTCCCCGCAGTTGAAAGTTTCATTCAATATAGCCCCAACCTTTAATTTTGAAGACAGACCGTCCACGGATGGCGCGTTTTTCAGTGGCGGCGGCTTGCTGGCCAACGCGCTGTTGACGCCTCCCATCGTGGCTTACGAGGATGAGGACGGGGAGATGCCTGTTGCCGTCACGACGCCGGGTATTACTTCGTTTGAGACGCCAAACTGGATACGGTCGGCTAAGGAAATTACAAATAAACGGGAAAATAACCGGCTATTGTCAAACGCTTCCCTGGAGTATGAACCTGTCAGGAATCTTGTTCTGAAAACCAGTATCAATATAGATTTGGCGCAGACATTCCACCATTATTTCCAGCCCTCCACTGCGGGAAGGGAATTTGCCGCAGCGCCCAGCGCACTTAGGGCCAACTTGCAGGAAGCAAATAACCGTTACCACTCGTGGCTGTCCGAAAATACAATCACTTATTCCGGTCAAATCGGCAAACATGAATTTGATTTGCTGGGCGGATATACGGCGCAACAGTTCAGAAGCGATTACAGCGCAATCAGCGGTTATAATTATCCGGATGACAGGATACAAACCATCAATGCCGCGCTGGTGAAAAACAATCCCACAATGGATGTTCAACAATGGAGCATGCTCTCTTACCTGGCTCGGATAAATTACAGCTATAAGGGAAGATATTTGTTCGGCGCCAGCATAAGGAGAGACGGTTCTTCCCGATTCGGCGCAAACAATAAATGGGGAAATTTCCCGTCGTTCTCTGCCGGCTGGATTGCCAGCGATGAAAAGTTCCTGGAAAAGCCGGAATGGCTGTCTCTATTGAAAATTCGCGGCAGTTATGGCATTATTGGCAATAACAATATTGGAAATTATACGTACTACAACACCGTGAACACCACGGCAAATTCGGTATTTGGAAGTACGACGGTCAGCGGAAGCGCCGTCACCGGTCTGGGAAACGACAATCTGGGATGGGAAAAAACCACTCAACTGGATATAGGCATTGACATCAGTTTCCTGAACAACCGGATTAACTTCACGTACGATTATTACAACAAGCGCACTTCCGACCTGCTCTATTCGCTGCAGATACCCCGCGAATCGGGATTCTCCAATATAATGGGAAATGTCGGGAAACTTAAATTCTGGGGACATGAATTTAGCGTCAATTCGCACAATCTGGTTGGAACATTCAACTGGAATACCAATTTCAACATATCATTCAGCGATAACCGAGTACTTGAACTGTCCGGCCTGAGCGATGTACTGTATGCAAACTCCGACTTTGTCTCAACCATAACCCGCGTGGGCGGAAGAATCGGACAGTTCTACGGCCTGATACAGGAAGGCGTATATGTCAATCAGGCAGACTTTGACGGCTCGCCTAAAGCGGTTGATTCGCAGGTTGGGGTAATTAAATTCAAAGATGTCAACAAGGACGGGGATATCACTTTCGGAAATGGAGATGCATACGGCGATAAGACCGAAATCGGCAATCCTTTCCCCAAATTTACTTTTGGCTTGACAAACAGTTTCTCATACCGAGATTTTGATTTGTCCATCATTTGCACCGGTTCTTACGGGAACAAAATAGCTACGCCCACCGAGCAGGCTACAGCCAATCTGGATGGACCGTTCAATGTTTTGAAGGAAGTAAAAGACCGGTGGCGTTCCCCCGAGAATCCGGGGGCAGGCCTGTATGGAAAAACAACAGGCTCCACGAATCGGGAACGCGATGTGTTCCATTCCAGATTTGTGAAAGACGGGAGCCACTTAACCGTAAAGAACATCACACTGGGCTATACGCTACCTGCCGCTCTGATACGGGGCATTGACAATCTTCGCATTTATGCAAGTGTTCAGCAGGCATATGTATTTACCAAATACAAGTATGCCAACCCGGAAGTGGGTGTGGATTTTAGCGGCAACGCTCCAGGTTCGTTGCTGCAGGGAATAGATTATTCGACTTATCCTGTTCCGAGAACATTTACGCTTGGTTTAAATATCACATTTTAATAACATTCAAAAATGCTTATTATGAACAATAAATTATATATCGCAATGCTGTTGCTTCCGGTTTTGGCCGCCTGCAACGATGATTTCCTGAACGTACCGTCCAGAACGGCGCTCAGTACAGCAATCTACTTCCAAACCCAAAGCGACTTCGAACAGGGTATTAACGGCGCGTACGCTCCATTGCGCAACATGTACTGTAATGGCAGCGGAGCATGGGTCATGGGCGAACTGAGGTCGGACAACACTACGTATAAGTACAATCCCAATGACAGGGGGACGATTGCTGCCGAATTTATCAAAGATTTTCTGGAAGACCCTACCAGCGGAATTATTTCCCATAAGTATGTAATCAACTACGACATCATCTCGCGTGCCAACCACTTGCTGGAGCCTATCGATGGGGTGGATTTTGACGCAAAGGTGAAGAATAACATAAAGGGGCAGGCTCTTTTTCTGCGCGCGCTCGCCTATCTGGATTTGGTACAGTATTTCGGCAGCGTGCCTCTGCACCTGAAACCCGTAAAGACACTCGAAGAAACAGCATTGCCACTGTCTTCTCCGGAGGATATCTACAGGCAGATTATTGAAGATGCCGAACAGGCGGTGGCGCTTCTGCCCGACAAGGCAACGCAGGAACCCGGACGCGCCACATCCGGAGCTGCAAAAATGCTGTTGGGGCATGTTTACATCCTCCAAAAGAGATGGGCTGAAGCCGAAAGTGTACTGAAAGGAATTAACGGTTATGAACTGCTGGATTATGCGGATGTGTTTGACCCAAACAGGAAAAATCATGCAGAATCCGTATTTGAAATACAATATAAGGAAGGAAATGAAGGTTTTGCCAGCAATTTCTTTTACATATTCCTTGTACAGCCAATCACGGCCGAAGAAGTAAGCGCCGTGACCGGAATAACCGAAGTAGCCCGTACCGTCGAGGGATACAACATCCCGACGCCCGACATCATCGCCGCCTACGAAGCGGGTGATGTCCGCAAAGACGCTTCCGTCGGGACGCTCACCGCCCACGGACGCCCCTATCCTTACATTAAAAAGTATTGTCATGCACACGCGCTAACCAACAATACAAACGATAACTGGCCGGTATATCGCTATTCGGAAGTCCTGCTATTCATTGCAGAAGCATTGAACGAACAACAGGATAAGGGAAGCGAAGCGCTGACTTATCTGAACCGGGTAAGAAACCGTGCAGGGCTTGGCAACAGCGAAGCCTCAGGTCAGGAAGCCATACGCGAAGCTATTTTTAAGGAAAGAAGAGTAGAACTGGCATTTGAAAATAAAAGATGGCCTGACCTGGTACGCTCCGACAAGGCAGAGGAAGTGATGAAAGCCTACGGCGCCCGCGTAAAGGCGAATCCTCAGGCATACTATTTCCCGGAAGGAATCACCGTCGCACCGGCTGCATACACGGATATACGCACCCTGTTCCCCATCCCGTCGTCCGAAACGTCGCTGCGGCCTCAGTATTAAAACGGTGGCGAGGTTATTCGCCGCCTTGCAAAGAGGCTGTTCGCCGCCCAACGAACAGCCTCTTCGTAAGGCGACGAACAGGATAGACGCCAGCCAGCGTCGAGGCTAGACGCAAGGCGGCTGTTCGCCTAACAGCAAAACTAAACATCATTAATTTACTTAACATGGTTTCATTAATAAGAGTAGCAATTACTTGCCTGCTTGGGGCTTGCATTGCCTTTCGCGTGCAGCGGACGGCGGGTATCATTTGCGGATTGTGCATCTTGGCGGCGCTGAACTTATCGGCCAGGGATGCCATATGCGGCTTGAGGGTCGAATACGCCGCGAACCCGTTGGGGATTGACGAAGAGGCGCCGCGCTTTAGCTGGCAAATGCAGTCGGACAGGCGCGGCTGTTTTCAGACGGCTTACCGGATTACAGTTGTCGACAACGAGGGACGCACCGTGTGGGATTCCGGCAAGACGAAGAGCGACGTCTCCCTGAACATCAAGTATGCCGGCAGACCGCTAAAACCCTTTACGGAATACAGGTGGGAAGTCAGCGTGTGGGACAGCGGGAACAGGCAACACGAAGCCGTCTCGCGGTTTGAAACAGCGATGATGAACACCTCCGAAGGATGGAGTGGCGCCAGGTGGATAGGAAGCGACGACCTGCCGCTGTACGCGCAATACCTCCCCGTCTTCAGGATAAGTTACTCGCTGCAACTCGACAAAGACACCCAAACCACCAGAGCCGCCTTTATCTACGGAGCAAACGACCGCCGGTTGATGGATAAGAACAATAACCTCTACCGTCTCGAAAACAAAACGAACGACGCCTGCGTCCAGGTGGAAATAGACATCGCGGACGTCCGCGCCGGCGGTCAAGCCATGCTGAATATCTACCGGACAGGCTATCACCCGCAGGATAGACGCGACCGCCCGTTCGCAAGCTACCCCGTTGCCCGCGCCATTATTAACGCGGACAACATGTACGACACGCACACCGTTCACATCAGTTCGGCGGCAGGCGATACGCACATCTACGTAGATGGCTGCGCACCGTCGAACCTGATAGCCCGCGCGAACCTGAATCCGCTGGGGCAGGGTGGCGATTTCATCGCGTTCCCCGTTCTGGGCGACATCGGGTACAGCGTGCCTCCCCGTATGGCGGCATGTTTCTCCGGTGTGGAGGTAAGGAATTACCGAAGCCCCTCCAATGTGCTGTTCGCCGATAGCGCCCCGCGCAGGGTGGAAGACGTTTTTTCGACAAAGACAATCGACTGTAAATCCATGCCCATGCTGCGTACCGTCTTCACCGTACAGGGGCCGATAGCGAAAGCGCGCCTCTACGCGACCGCCCGGGGGATATACGAGATATACGTGAACGGCAAACGAATCGGCGACGATTATTTCAACCCCGGACTGACGCAGTACAACAAAACGCACTTATACCAGACCTTTGACGTGACGCAACATGTCCGCACCGGACGCAATGCCATGGGCGCCATGCTGGGCGAAGGCTGGTGGAGCGGCGGCGCTACCTACATGCCGGAGTTCTGGAACTTTTTCGGCGACCGGCAGTCGTTGCGTGCAAAGCTCGTCGTAACGCACCCCGACGGCAAAGAGGAAGTGTTCGTAACCGACCCCTCCACGTGGACTTGCTACAACAACGGGCCGGTGGTTTACGGCAGCCTCTTCCAGGGCGAAGTGTATGACGCATCCAAAGAACAGGCCGTCGCAGGCTGGAGCACGCCCGACTACGACGACGCCGGCAGGTGGGAAAAGGTGGAGGAAATCCCACTGGAAGGAACCGTCTGCCGCGATATGGGGAACGATGCCTTCGACATATCCCTGGCGGAGGGATACACGAACGTGTCTTTCACCGGGCAACCGGGCGAAACGGTGAGGAAAGTAAAAGAGCTTACTGCCGTCTCGGTGGAAGAGGTGCGTCCCGGCGTCTTTGTTTACGACATGGGGCAGAACATGGCGGGTGTTCCCCAAATCGCCCTGAACGGCATGGAGCCGGCAGGCAAACGCATCACGCTCCGTTTTGCGGAGGTACGATACCCCGACTTGCCCGAGTACAGCGAACACGCGGGAATGATTATGCTCGAGAATATCCGCGCGGCGATGGCGCAGGATATCTACATTACAAAAGGCGGACGCGAAACAATCAGCCCGCGTTTCACTTTCCACGGATACCGCTACGTGGAGATAACAGGCATCGCGGAAGCCCTACCCTTAGAGGCGGTCAAGGCGAATGTTCTCAGTTCCGTGCGTGAACTGACCGCCGCTTATGTCACCTCAAACCCGCAAATCAACAGGCTGTGGGAGAATATCACCTGGTCCATGCGCGGCAACTTCCTGTCTATCCCGACCGATTGCCCTCAACGGAACGAGCGTTTAGGCTGGAGCGGAGATATTTCGGTGTTCTCCCGTACGGCTACCTACATGGCCGCCGTTCCCCAATTCCTGCGCAGGCATCTGCGGGCGTTGCGCGACACGCAAAGGGAAGACGGGCGATTTGCCGACGTTGCCCCCCTGGGCGGCGGCTTCGGCGGCATCCTGTGGGGTAGCGCAGGAATAACGGTCGCGTGGGAAAGTTATATGCAATACGGCGACAAAGCTATGCTCGCCGAACACTACGATGCCATGCAACGGTACGTCGGCTATATTCTTGAGAAGAACATCGACTCGGAGACAAGTCTGCTGGTGCAGGAAAACCCCGGTGCGTGGGGTAATCTTGGCGACTGGCTCAGCCCGGAAGACGACAGGAATGATCGGACGCTCCTCTGGGAAGCGTATTTTATCTATGATCTGGAACTGATGCGGAAGATAGCGTCGGCGCTGGGGAAGGATGAGGACGCACGGCGTTTCGACCGACTTCATGCCGCGAGGAAGGAGTTCTTTAACCGTACCTACGTCAATCCCGAAACGGGAAAGACGGTTTACTCCGCTTTCTACCGGTCGAAGAAGGGGACGGCGGTGGATACGCAAACGTCTTATGCGCTCCCGCTTGCTTTCGGTATAGTGAACGAAACGGACCGGGAAGCTGTTTTGAAGGAGTTCGTGGCCGCCGTTGCGCGGGGAAACTACTCGCTGATGACGGGCTTTATCGGGACTGCGTGGATAGCGCCGGCGCTGTCCGGCTACGGCTACACAGATGCGGCTTACCGCCTGTTGCAACAAACCGCTTTCCCGTCGTGGCTTTACCCGGTGACGCAGGGCGCGACCACCATTTGGGAGCGGTTAAATTCTTACACGCATTCCGACGGCTTCGGGGGAAATAACCGGATGAACTCTTTCAA
>JAISXP010000093.1 GCA_031270465.1 Tannerella sp.
GGTAACGCCTGTCGTATGGTGGCGGACGTCGAAGGTTTCGAGATAGGGATAATGTATGTACTCCATCACTCCGGCAATATGCTGTCCTTCGCGGTTTCCGTATTTCTTCTCCCTGTTCATGCAGCCGTTTTCCCAGAACGAACCGCCGAAAGTCTGATAGTACAGTTCGTTCAAAGCGCCTGCCTTCAGCCAGTCGGGACATTTCGGATTTTCGGCAATGGGCAATGTCCATTCATCAACCGATTTCATCCATTGAGTGTATGATTTCAATCCCTCTTCCGTAATTTTTGCCGCGGCAACGCTTTCCTGATTTTCGGGAAAATACTCCGTATAGCGTTTTTTCCATACGGTACCTTCGCCAAATCCCGTCAACGGGAAATACCACGAAATGGCAAAGGGTATAACCGTTTCTTCTCCGGGCTTTAAGCGGACGGAAACGCACAAGGCACCCGAAGGCGTAACGCTGTTTTCGCACAGTTTTTTATTCGACAGCGTGCCGTCTTTCGCAAAATCGTTCCATATTGCGCTGCCATCGCTTTCGCCATCCCACATTTCGACATACGTCGCTTTGGACGAGGTGGCGATGCACCATGCCGTATTTTGTGTCTCAACGGGATTTCGCGGGTCGGTCGCGCCCATTACTATCGCTGTCTGAGATTTGTCTTTCACTAATACGTTGAACAGACCGTGACGGCAGGGACGCAGGTTGTCTTTTCCGCAAAGCGTGTCGCTGGCAACTTGAATATACTGCGCATTCGGAAAGGTGAACATGAACGACAGTTTAGCCGTTTCCTGTCCGGTGTTTTTCGCCTTGAATAGAAACATTCCCACCGGATAAGACGTTTCTTTGTAGTTATCTTTAATTACCGGGCTGAATTGCAGAAGTGAAATCTGGCTCTGAAACACATTGTAGTCGAACGTCGCTTTGGGAAACAGAGCTTTGTAATCGGCGTCGCCCGTTTTGAGACGGTTCCATGACGGAAGAACGTCTTCGGTGGCGAGCGTGTAGGCAACAGTCTTTCCATTTACTTCTTCACGAACGTGGAAAGCCGCCTGACGGAGGAACCGTTCCTCGTAGACGACGGGTTTCATGTAAAAGGGGCCGAACGATCCGCAAAAATTATACATGAAACTGCCTGTTCCGATGCCTCCGACAGGCATCCCTTTTTTGGTCATTGTTTCGGATTGCGATCCATCAATATGTGTCATTTTTATAGAAATGGGACGGTCTCCAAATTTCCTCGTCCATGCGCAGGCAGGCATTTCCCATAATCCCTGCGAAAAGACGGCCATACTGTTTGCAAAACAAAGCAGAAGAAATATTTTTTTCATGTTGACATGTATATATGAGATTAATTATTTCTATATTTCATCCCGAACGGTTTCTATTTTCAATACCGCCACTCCGCCGCGTTTGGTTTTGTCGGGTTTCATGACGACGGGAAACTTTTGCAAATCGGCGGCTTTGATACGTTTGGCTTTGCCGCCGTTCCAGAGGTCGGTGATTTGCAGTTGCGTTGCGTTTTCGAGCGGCGTGCCTGCCAGCGAGATATTCACGATGCCTTTGACCGTCCTGTCCGTTGTGTTGCCGCATACGACAATGGCTTTGCGGTCGTTGTAGAGCATGTAAGGTACCGGTATGGAGTCGCTGTCGACGCCAACCGCCTGCAGCGATAGCGCTTTCAGTGGCGGTTTTTTGTCGGATGTAACCGGACGGAAGAGGTCGGCGTCGGCTTTGCGGATGGCGATCATTCGCGTTACATCGTCGAGCATGTCACGTTTCGACGGCTGTTTCAGTTGTTCCCAGTCGAGCATCGAAGCGTACAGCCAGCGACCTTTGCCCGGTTCGCCTTTTCCATAGAGGTCGGGCGTGTGAGTAGGCAACGGGATATAATCGGCATCAAATTCTTCGCCGCTCATGAACAGCGGAATGGAGGGCGTGAACAGGAAACTGTAGCCGAACATCGAGCGACTGCCTTCGGCCACGTAAGGATTTTTGTCTAACGGAGAACCTTCCCAGCCGTCGTCGTGGCTTGAGAGTTGAGTCGAATAGAGCAGCCTGTCGGGAACGAACGGCGTGATTTCTATTTCGTAACGGTCGCTGCCTGTGAATCCTGCTAAAAACGAGCCATGTATTCCGAAGTTATATCGCAAAGTCCATCCGAGCGGACGGATACTTATATTTCGTATTACCTTGTCGGGATTCACGCCTTCGATGCGCAGGCGCTGAGGTTCCTGTTTTTCGAGGGTCGGCTGGGCGGGCGCATTGAGCAAGGTCAGTTTCAGGGCGCCTTTCGGACTGGAATCGTAATATCCGTAAATGGCGGCGTCCAAAAACGGTTTCACATCAAAATAGCCATAATCGCGGCTGTCGTCCATATACTGGATACCGACCTCGAGAATACGGAAATAGTCGAACTGTTGATAATGCTTCGCCACATCACGGTGCAGCAACACGTTCATGTCCGGACCTTTTCGCTGGTTGGAAAGTGTTACCATGCGTTGCAGGAAATCACCGGTTCCCTCGCTGTGCACCCATGCTTCGTTAAAAACCACAATCGGATGACCAACTGCTGCTGCGTTCTGTTTGATACGTATCCACAAGTCGGGACGGTAAATGTTGACGTCCAGCCGGTAGCCGTCCACGCCGTAATCCGTCACCCAGTCGGTAAAAGTTTTGACCCACCATTCATCAAGATCTTTACGGTCGCCGTACCAGTCGAAGTCGGTCATTCCCCAGCTACCGCCTTTGAACCATTCGGGGTGTTCCCCGATCAGGGGACTGTCGCTCATCACGCCGTGCGTAATCACGTCCATGAATACTTTGATGCCTTGCCGGTGCGCCTCGTCGATAAAGGATTTGAATTCTTCGGGCGTACCCAGCGCCGGATCGAGTCTGGCCGGGTCAACGCAGGCGTATTGAGTCCAGATGTTGTAGAAGTGTTTCGGATCGCCGAGATTGGTACCCGTAAGCCAGATACCGGTGATTCCCAGTTTCTGGAGATAGGGCAATTTTTCCTGAGCGCTTTTGAATGTGCCGCTTTCGGGCCCGTCGGGAGATGTAAAACCGCGTGTAGCAACTTCGTAAATAATCAAATCTTTCGCCCATTCGGGAGAATCCTGCGCCGATATTCTTTGCACAAATATCAGGGCAAACAGCGTAATGCTTAATGTCGTTTTTTTTATTATCATATAATTGTTTTCGATGTTTTATTATTCATTTAATTCCTGTTCATCACCGATTTCAAATCAATTTCCGTGCCGTTCTGTTTTTTACTTTCGTCCGCCGCTTCCATGAAAGCGATGATTTCCAGCGTCTGCTCTACGGGAAACGGGGGTGTTTTTGTGTCGTAAAA